>JAFEFW010000616.1 GCA_018240405.1 Pseudomonadota bacterium | reverse complement strand
GCGGTCCGCGCCTGCGCATTGGTGGAGCCAAGGCGGGTATCGGACGGACGCTCCAGGGCCGGCTTGCCAAACTGATCGACCACCTGGCGGCGCGAAAGTTCCGTGCGCTCGTCCGGCGTCAAGTCATCCGCGAGCCGACGTAAGCGCGCCGCGGCCGCGGCAGAGAACCGCGGTACTATCGTCCTCTCCAGGTGGTATAGCACCGCCGGAAAACCTGGCGGCTCCGTCCCGGCCAGTCGGACGACGCTGCGCGCGCGCAGGCCTTCGGTTATCACGGCTTCGCACGCGCCGGAAAACGCCGCCGCCATGCCGTCCGCGCCAGCCTCGCAGCTTCGATCCGCAACGTTTACCAGTCGGTGCACCCGATCCGTCTGGCCAAAGATGTTCATCTGCACCCATGTTCGGCTGAACGGATTCCGAAGCAGGTCGTAAAGATGCACCCCGGGCGCGGGATGCGAAGCAGACGCCAGCAGCAGATCGCATGGGACAACATGCGCCGCGGGAAACTCATAGGATGTGCGTTTGTCCTGAAACCGCGCGCCGACGACATCGACTACGACGCCGTCATCGATGCGGCCCAGATCGGTAAGCATACGGGCAACGCACAGCGCGCCGTAGCATGCGGTGTATCGGCGACGGACGTGACCAGCTACGTCGCCCAGCGGCAGACCAAGAAAGTCCCGATCGACCTGAAAATACAACTCGTCGAATAACCCGACCGGATCCGGGCTGTGATCAAAGATCGTTCGTCTTGTCATAATACGCACCCCGCTTCAGCGCTGCTGCCGACGGGACCATTCGCCACGAGCCATTGTTCTTGTTGCCGCGCAGCCGGCGGGGCCGGTGCTGCAATCGGCACTGTCCGGTCTTCAACCTGACCAATGAGCCCGAGCCGCTTTCTATCATGAAGGCACGCACGCGGCCACGACAGGATCCGCGGCCCGTGCGCGACCGGCCGGCCCCCCCTTGGCGCGGAGCCGCCCGGTCCAGAACGGCCCGTTCAGGTCCGGGAGCACACGTGTTGCCCTGGAAATATCCATGAAGCTGATAAGCGGCTTATGGTCAGCACGTCGCCCTGCGGGCAGGCGACGACGCACGGTCCAGATATCGCCAGCGAGCACCAGGGTCTGGCGACCATCCCACCGCAACGGGTGCAGGCCCAAGCAGGTGGCCTTGTCTCACAGTCCGGTCGCCCGCGGAGCAGCGTGACCGGGATGATGACCGTTTCTTGTTGCCCGGTCTGACGCTTGCCCTGTAGCAGAGCGCCGGGCTTTCCGCTGGGATGCTGTCGTGCCTGTCCTGACCACCCGTTGCTGTGCCGCCGCGCTGGCAGTGCTTATCGCCCTCGCCGCGCCCTGCGAGCAGGCAATGGCCCGTGCCTCCAGCGGCGGTTACAGCCGCCCCTCAACGTCCCGATCCTACAGCGCCCCCTCCTACAGCGCGCCGTCCCGCCGGCCTTCAACCAGCTTCGGCTACACGCGGCCGCCGCCCAGCGGGGGCGGCTATGCGACCGGCTCCGCCGGCGACAGCGCCTTTTCGCGCAGCCGGTCTGCGGATGCCCTGAACAACTACCGCACCCAGCAGGCGCCGCCGCCGGAGATACGCCGGCCCTCGCCCTGGGGTTCGG
This sequence comes from Pseudomonadota bacterium, assembly GCA_018240405.1. GTDB lineage: Bacteria > Pseudomonadota > Alphaproteobacteria > Acetobacterales > Acetobacteraceae > Rhodopila. Next base: position 116,064 of record JAFEFW010000616.1, on the reverse strand, counting down.
GCGCCGCACCCGCGCCGGAACGCCGTCCGCAATACGGCGGCGGCGGCTGGTGGGGCGGCTCGGGGAATAGCGGCCGCGGCTGGACCGGCGGCGGTTATGTCCAGGCGCCGCAACGCTCCGGCGTCTGGGATGCGGTCATTGCCTGGAGCCTGCTGAACGCGCTTAGTTCCGCCGCCAATGCCCGCTACTTCCAGGAGCACCGCTACGACCCCGGCTATCAGGATTGGCGCACGCAGGCGGATGCGGCCGCCGCGCGCGATCCGGCGCTTGCCGACAAGCTGTCGCAACTCGACAAGGTGCTCGCCGAGCCCGGGTCGGCGCCGCCGCCACCGGCTCCAGCCGCACCGCCGCCAGCGTCCTCGGGATCGGGTTGGGGCGTAACCATCCTGGTGCTGTTTGTGCTCGGAGGCGGTTTCGTTCTGCTGTGGGCCTGGCGCGCTCGCGCCGCCAAGGGAGGGGCAATGCCAGCCACCAAACCATCCGTGTCCGGCAGTTCCACCACCCGCTTCCGCGTCGGCATGACCCTGCCGCTCGATCCATCCGCCTTCCTGCTGGCGGCGGGCGTGACCAAGGTTACCGCACCCGAAGGCGGCAGCCTGATCAGCGTCGAGGCCATCGGCATGCTCAGCGATGGCAGGGCCGCATTGCACCGCCTGTATCTGCCCGGGCGGCGAGGGTTCTTTCAGCTCCATCTCGGCCCCGATGGCACACCGGATGAGTGCCGCTGGTTCTCCCAGATCGATGAGGTCGCGCCCGCCAGCAATGATGAGTGGAGCTTCTGGCTCGACCCGGCCGAAGGAATGATCGGCTGGCCGCAGTTCCAGACCAAGGACGGCAAGACCTATGGACGGGTCTGGGCGCCCGGCGGTAGCCGGAGTCCGCCTGTGAGGTTTCAGGAGACGCTGCAGGACCTTCAGGGCGTTACCCAGCGGACCGTGCAGGCGATGCTGTATGGCGGTCCGACGAATGCGCCGCCGCCGGCACCGCAATCCGAGTTCATCCTGGTCAGCGCGGTCGAGGCAGCCGGGCAGGCCTGGGTCGAGATCCACGCCGGGATCGACATCAACCCGGCGGCGCTGACACTGCCAGCCGTTCCCCTCGCCTGACCGCCGCACCGGAGTCCCGCATGAGCAGTGAGCCGCAATCCATGATCCTGGCCATCCTGAATGCGGTCGGATCCGGCCTGCCGCATCTGCTGCTGCAGTTCCTGCTGACGCTGGCGCTGCTGCTCGCCGGCATGGCCATCTATACGCTGGTCACGCCATTCCATGAGCGTGCGCTGCTGGCAAAGGGCAACGTCGCGGCGGGAACCGTGTTGGCCGGAGCCATCCTGGCGCTGGCGATCCCGCTCGCCGCCTTGCTCGCCACCACCTTTGCCCTGCTCGACATCCTGATCTGGGGCATCGTCGCGCTGCTGATCCAGCTGGTCACGCTGCTGGTCGTCTCCCGCGTCATGCGCGGGCTCGCCGGGATGATCGAGGCCGGCAATGTCAGCGCCGCCATCACCCTGGTTGGCGTGCAGATTGCCATCGCCCTGCTGAACGCGGCGGCGATGGTCCCCAATTAAGCTGTCCGACAGAGGAGTCAGACGACATGCTGCGATTCATGAGCAACCTGCTGGGTGTGAAAGCCAGCCAGGCCGCCAATGCCGGCATCGAGGCGCTGGTGCGCTGGGACCCGAAATCGGCCAGCGAGGCCGAGCTGCGCACGATGGAGCAACATCTGGACGAGCTCGGACGCGAGGTGGCCCAGGCGCGGGCCGCTTACGACCGGGAGAAGAAGGAGGCCGACGCGATCCAGGCCCTGGCGCAGCAGCGCCTGGCGGCGGCCGATCATCTGCAGCGTCAGAGCGCAACCGAAGCCGATCCCGGGCGCAAGGCGGCGTTGGAGAGCAGCCTGACGACGCTGGTCGACATGCTGGAGAAAATGCAGCCCGACATCGACCGTGAGAAGCAGGATGCCGCCGACGCCAAGGACTTCCTGGAGATGCTGGAGCAGACCTATGCGGAGGCGGGCGGCAAGCTGAAGCAGGGTCGCTCAGAACTGGAACGGGCGCAACGCGACATGGCCCGGGCGGCGCAGCAGCGCGAGACGGCGGAGCGGCAGGCCGAGACATCGCGCCGCGCCGCAGGACTGGCGTCCTCCACCAGTAGCCTGACGGTGGCGCTGAAGGCGATGCAGGAATCGGCGCAGAGGGATCGTGTCTCTGCCGATGCCGCCAGTGCCAAGGCGCGATTGCTGCGGCCAACGACGCCGGAGCAGGATGATCCCAACATTGCCGCGGCGCTGTCCGCGGCCGCCGGCAAGCCGGCCCAGCCGCAAAGCGTGGCGGAGCGGCTGGCCGCGCTGCGGGCCGCCGGCGGGCACCGCTGAGCGGCGGCTGCCGCGGCGCGGGTTGCGTCGCGGCGCCGCGGCAGGCCAGAATGCATGGATGGAGTGGCCGATCCGGGCGGCTGACCGCGGCGATGCCGGTTCCAGAACCCGGCCAACCCATCAGGTGGCCTTGGGCGCTTTCTGGGCGCATCCTATGCGTGTGTCATATCAGGGTTAAGCGCGTCTTTCGGGAAATGGCGCTCTTACCGCTTGTTCGCCCACACCACCGTGCTACAGGACGCCCCTTCGTCATAGCCGGGTTTATTCCATGAACCAGCAGACCATCCCCGCCAGCACGCAGCGTTTTTTCTCCGCCTCGCTGGCTGAAACCGATCCTGAACTGGCCGTCGCCCTGCAGCAGGAGATGGACCGCCAGCAGGACGGCATCGAGCTGATCGCTTCCGAGAACATCGTCTCGGCCGCGGTGCTCGAAGCCCAAGGCTCCGTGCTGACCAACAAATACGCCGAAGGCTATCCCGGCCGCCGCTACTACGGCGGCTGCGTCTATGTCGACGTCGCCGAGACACTGGCCATCGATCGCGCCAGGAAACTGTTCAACTGCGCGTTCGCTAACGTGCAGCCGCATTCCGGCGCCCAGGCGAATCAGGCGGTGTTCTTCGCCCTGCTGCAGCCCGGCGACACGATCCTGGGCATGAGCCTCGCCGCCGGCGGCCACCTGACGCATGGCGCGGCGCCGAACCAGTCCGGCAAGTGGTTCCGCGCCATACAGTATGGCGTGCGCAAGGAGGACGGGCTGCTCGACTATGAGGAGCTGGAGCGTCTGGCGCGCGCCGAGAAGCCGAAGCTGATCATAGCCGGCGGCTCCGCCTACCCGCGCTTCATCGATTTTCCGCGTATCCGCAAGGTGGCGGACGAGGTTGGCGCCTACTTCATGGTGGACATGGCGCATTTCGCGGGCCTCGTTGCCGCCGACCTGTTCCCCTCGCCGCTGCCGCACGCGCATGTCGTCACCACGACGACACACAAGACGCTGCGTGGCCCACGTGGCGGCATGGTACTGTCAAACGACCCGGAGCTCGGCAAGAAGATCAACTCCGCCGTGTTCCCCGGCTTGCAGGGCGGGCCATTGATGCATGTCATCGCCGGCAAGGCGGCAGCGTTCAATGAAGCGCTGAAGCCCGAATTCAGAGCCTACCAGAAGGCGGTGCAGGACAACGCGCGCGTACTGGCGGAGACGCTTGTCAGCCGCGGCCTCGATATCGTCAGCGGCGGCACGGACAGCCATCTGATGCTGGTCGATCTTCGGCCGAAGCGTGTTACCGGCAAGGCTGCCGAGGCCAGCCTGGAACGGGCGCACATGACGGCAAACAAGAACGCCATCCCGTTCGATCCGGAGAAGCCGGCAATCACCTCGGGCATCCGCCTCGGCTCCCCGGCCGGCACCACCCGCGGCTTCGGCGTCGAGGAGTTCCGGCAGATCGGCCTGATGATCGACGACGTCATTGAGGGCCTGTCGCGGTCCAACGACGGCACCAACACTACGATCGAGCAGGAAGTCGGCGCCAAGGTGAAAGCGCTGTGCGCCCGCTTCCCGCTGTATCCGCGAGCCTGATCCGCGATGCGCTGCCCGTTCTGCGGGTCCGACGACACCCAGGTGAAGGATAGCCGGCCGACCGAGGACAACGGCGCCATCAGGCGCCGGCGCTTCTGCAGCACCTGTGGCCAGCGCTTCACGACGATCGAGCGCGTGCAGTTGCGCGAACTCACGGTAGTGAAGTCAGACGGGCGGCGTGTGCCGTTCGACCGCGACAAGCTCGCCCGCTCGATCCGTATCGCGCTCCGCAAGCGGCCGATCCAGGAGGAGCGGGTCGAGCGGATCGTGAACTCGATCGTGCGCCAACTGGAGGCGTCGGGCGACAGCGACGTACCCAGCAAGCAGATTGGTGAGCTGGTGATGGATACGCTGAAGGAGCTGGACAAGGTTGCCTATGTCCGCTTCGCCAGCGTCTACCGGAATTTCCGGGAGGCGAAGGATTTCGAGGAGTTCGTCGGCGGCCTGGCCGAGGGCGCGGAGGAGTAAGGGGTGGAGTACGACCTCATATCTCCGTCATGGTCGGCGAACGTTTCTATCATCATGGCGGGCGAAGGCCCGTTATCCAGGCCCTTGCTGACGCGGCACCATCCGGTACTGGCCCGGCGCCGCGCCAGGCGTGGACGGTGGACGTGCGCCTGTGCTGACGATTTGCGCGCGCCGATGCACCAGTGATGAGCTCCGACGACATCGCCCATATGCGCGCTGCCCTGGCCCTCGCACGCCGGGGCCTTGGCACCACATGGCCGAACCCGTCGGTCGGCTGCGTTATCGTCCGGGACGGCCGCGTTGTCGGCCGGGGCGTGACACAGCCCGGCGGGCGGCCGCATGCGGAACCGATGGCACTGGCCATGGCCGGAACACAGGCTCGGGGCGCCACCGCATACGTCACGTTGGAACCCTGCAACCATTGGGGTCGTTCGCCCCCTTGCACCGACGCGCTGATCGACGCCGGCATCGCCCGCGTCATGATCGGTGCCACCGATCCGGACCCAAGGGTCGACGGCGCTGGAACCGCCCGGCTTCGCTCTGCCGGCATCGAGGTCACGACCGGCGTGCTGGAGGCCGAGGCCAACGACGTCCTGACGGGCTTCGCGACCCGCATCACGCTCGGGCGGCCGATGGTGACGCTGAAGCTGGCCACCACCCTGGACGGCAAGATCGCCACCGCCGCTGGTGAGAGCCAGTGGATCACCGGCCCGGACGCCCGCAAGGCGGCACACGCGCTACGCGGCCGGCACGACGCAGTCATGGTCGGCGTTGGCACGGTGCTGGCAGACAATCCCGACCTGACCTGCCGCATCCCCGGTTTCCGGTCCACGCCGGTCGTCCGCGTCATCGCCGACAGCCATCTGCGGACGCCGCTGACATCGCGCCTCGCCGCAACGGCGCAGGACGCGCCGGTCTGGTTTCTGACCCGGGATGGAACGGATCCGGCCCGAGTCTCCGCCTTCTCCGATCTCGGTGCAACGGTTCTCCAGGTGCCGGCGTCAGACGCCGGTGTAGACATTACTGCCGCGCTGCAGGCGCTGGGCGATGCCGGGCTGACGCGCGTCCTGGTCGAAGGCGGCGGGCAGCTGGCCGCCGCGCTGCTGCGCGCAGACCTGGTGGACCGCATCGCCTGGTTCCACGCGCCTGCCATCATGGGCGGCGACGGCTGGCCCGGCGTGCAGGCCTTCGGCGTGCGGGGCCTTGACCTCATGCCGCGCTTCAGACGCACTTGCGCAACTGTGGTTGGCAACGACATTCTGTCGGACTTTCAAAGGCTGTCCTGATGTTCACCGGTATCATCACGGCGCTGGGCTCCGTCCGGCGCATCGATCCTATTGGCGCCGGCCGTGACATGCGGCTGGTCATCGGCACGCCGGCAGCGTTTCTGGCCGATCCGCCCGTCGAACTTGGCGCCTCGATCGCCTGTTCCGGCTGCTGCCTGACGGTGGTTGAACACGGATCCGACTGGTTCGCCATCGATGCCTCCGCCGAAACGTTGGCCCACACCAAGCTGGGCACCTGGACCGTCGGCTCCCAGGTCAACCTGGAGCGGTCGCTGCGCATGGGCGACGAACTCGGTGGTCATATCGTGTCCGGCCATGTCGACGGCGTCGGCGAGGCGGTGTCAGCGACGCCGGAAAACGCGTCCATCCGCTGGGTCTTCCGGGTGCCGGCGAACCTGGCGCGCTTCATCGCCGCGAAGGGCAGCATTGCGGTCGACGGCATATCGTTGACTGTGAACGAGGTGCATGCTGATACCTTCGGGGTCAACATCATCCCGCATACGGCTGCCGTCACCAGCCTGGGCACCACACGTCCTGGGGATAAGGTCAATATCGAGATCGACATGCTGGCGCGTTACGTCGCCCGTCTGGTCGACACACGAGAAGAAGCAGGAAACACCTGATGTCCAGCCTCCAGGAAACCCACGTCACCGCTGACCTGTCGCAGTACCTCTCCTCCGCCGAGGAGCTGATCGAGGAAGCGCGCAACGGCCGCATGTTCATCCTGGTGGATGACGAGGATCGCGAGAATGAGGGCGACCTCATCATCCCGGCGCAGTTCGCCACGCCGGACGCCATCAACTTCATGGCCCGTCACGCCCGTGGCCTGATCTGCCTGGCGATGACCCGCCAGCGTGTCGAGAAACTTGGCCTGCCGTTGATGAGCCGGCTGAACGGCACGCGGCACCAGACCGCCTTCACCGTTTCGATTGAAGCCCGCGAGGGCGTCACCACCGGCATTTCCGCCGCCGACCGCGCCCGCACCATTGCCGTGGCGATCAGCCCGGATACCAGCCGCGACGACATCACCACACCGGGCCACGTCTTCCCGCTAGTAGCACGCGAAGGCGGAACGCTGGTGCGCGCAGGCCATACCGAGGCGTCCGTCGACATCGCACGCATGGCCGGCCTGAACCCGTCCGGCGTGATCTGCGAAATCATGAACGATGACGGCACGATGGCCCGCCTGCCGGACCTCGTGACCTTCGCCCAGAAGCACAACCTGAAACTCGGCACTATCGCCGACCTGATCGCCCATCGTCGCCTGACCGAGCGCCTGGTGAAGCGCGTGGAGGAAGGCGACTACGAACATCCCGCCGGCGGCATGTGGCGGGCCATGGTCTATGCCAACACGGTCGAGTACCAGGAGCATCTCGTGCTGGTGAAGGGCGATGTCAGTGGCCCCGAACCCGTGCAGGTGCGTATGCACGCCGTCGACCTGCTCGATGACATGACCGCGGCGCCGCACTGGCTGGCCGTGCATGGCGCAATGCATGCCATCGCCAAGTCCGGCCGCGGCGTCGTCGTGCTGATCCGCGAACACCGGCCGACCGCGCTGGCAGAGCGCGTGCGCAAGCTCGCCGCCGGGGCCAAGCGCGTGAACCGGGAGCTGCGGGACTACGGCATCGGCGCGCAGATCCTGCTCGACCTCGGCGTACAGAACATGGTGCTGCTGACCAATACGCCGCTGAACATCATCGGCCTGGAAGGCTACGGGCTGAACATTGTCGAGCAGCGGCCGATCCCGCCGCTCACTGCCGTCGGAAACCAATCATGAGCACGCAGGACGCCGAACTTCCCAGCGCCCCTAAGGTCCAGGGCCCGGCGCCGCACGTGCTGATCGTGCGCGCGCCGTATTACCGCAAGGTCGTCGACGGTCTGACAGCGGGCGCCGCGCGCATCCTGGCCGATGCCGGCGCGACGCATGACGTGCTGGACGTTGCGGGCGCCTACGAGCTGCCCCAGGTGCTGCGAATCGCGATGCGCGGCACGAAACGCTACGACGGGTTCGTCGCTTTAGGCTGCGTGGTGAAGGGCGAGACCGATCATTATGATTTCATCTGCCAGGCAACGATGCAGGGCATCCTGACGGTGTCGCTGCAGTTCGGCATGTGCCTCGGCACCGGCCTGCTGACCTGCGACACGATCGAGCAGGCAGAGGCACGCTCCGGCATGGACGGCCATAACAAGGGCGCCGAAGCGGCTGCCGCCGCGCTGATCCAGATCAACGCTGCCCGCACCCTCGGCGCGTCCTGATGGCGCGGATGCCACGACCCCGGACGCGGACCGCGTCCCGGGTCGCTGCCGTGCAGGCGTTGTTCCAGAGTGAGCAGGCCGGGGATTCGGCCGAAACCGTGATCGACCAGTTCATCCGCCACCGCCTGGGCGAGTTGCCTGGAACCGGCGGCTTCGAGGATGGCCGCATCCCCGACGCCGAGGTGCCGCTGTTCCAGCGCGTCGTCCGCGCCGCGGTGCTGCAGCAGTCGGAGATCGATGCGCAGCTGGCCGAAATGCTGCCGCCGGAGTGGCCACTGGCGCGGATTGACCCGGTCCTGCGCGCCGTGCTGCGTGCCGGGGCAGCAGAACTGCGGATGCAGAACGAAGCGCCGCCGGCACGGGTGGTGATCAACGAGTACATGGATATTGCCCGCGGGTTCTTTACGGGCGCGGAACCCAACCTGGCGAACGCCGTATTGGACCGCCTGGCGCACTCACTGCGGGCCGGCGAGTTCTGACGGGGCGGTAGAGGCCGCACGCTACGCGGCGAAATGACATGCCGCCTGCCGGTGTCCCGGCAGCGCGTGCAGCGGTGGCATCTCCGTCTTGCAGCGGTCCGTTCCCATCGGGCAGCGGCCATAGAACCGGCACACGTCGGGACTGGGATCGATCGGACTGCGGGGTTCCCCCGTCAGCCGTCCCTCGGTATGCCGCACGCCATCCAGCCGTGGAATCGCGTTGATCAGGCTGCGGGTATAGGGATGCGCGGGCGAATCAAACACCGCCTGCGCCGGACCGGTTTCGACGATACGCCCAAGATACATCACCACGACCCGGTCGCACAGCAACCGCACGACGTTCAGATCGTGCGAGACAAAGATGTAGCTTAATCCAAGCTCTGCCTTCAGTTGCTGCAGTAATTTCAGCACCGTTACCTGCACCGAGACGTCCAGCGCCGCTGTAGGCTCATCCAGGATCAGCAGGCGCGGCTTCGTGCCGATGGCGCGGGCGATGCCGACGCGGGCGCGCTGACCACCGGACAACTGGTGCGGGAAGCGCTCCAGTAGTTCCACCGGCAGACCGCACTGCACCGCCGCCTCCTCGACACGGGCCCGCAATGCCTCGCCGCGCAGGCCGCCCAGACGCCGTAGCGGATCGGCGATCGCATCGAACGCGGTGAAGCGCGGATTGATGCTGTCGCCAGCATCCTGGAACACCATCTGGATGTGGCCACGGTCGTCATCACGCGCGAACAAGGCAGCCGGCACCTCCGACACGGCGCGCCGGTCCAGCCAGATTTTCCCGTCGGTGACATCCAGCAGACGCGTGATCATGCGCACCAGCGTCGACTTGCCGCAGCCGGATTCACCAACCAGGCCGATCGTTTCACCCTGGCCGACGGTGAAGCTGACATCATCCACCGCGTGAACGTGTGGCACATGTCCACGGCGGAACAGGCCGTGGCGCCCGATGGGAAACCGCTTGCTGACGCTTTCCAGTTCCAGCAGTGCGGTGGTCATGCGGCTTGCTCCAGCGGGTTCCAGCAGCCAATGCGATGATGCGGCGCGATGTCGCGCATGGTGATCACCCGGTCGCAGGCTTCGGCGCGCCGCTCGCAGCGGGCGGCGTAGCGGCACGGCGGCAAATCGTTACGCCGCAGATCAGGCAGCCCACCCGGCACCGATTGCAGCGCCTCCAGACGACCCGTCGCGCTGGGTGTCGCCGCGATCAGCCGCGCCGTGTAGGGGTGCCGCGGTTGCGCCAGCAACGTTGCGGTGTCGCAGTCTTCCACCATGTGGCCGGCGTGCATGACCGCGATACGGCTGGCCCGTTCCGCGGCCAGCGCGAGGTCGTGGGTGATCAGGATCGTTGCCATCCCGGTTTCGGCGGCCATCGCCTGGATCAGGTCCATCACCACCGCCTGCGTCGTCACATCCAGGCCGGTGGTCGGTTCATCCGCGATCAGCAGTTCCGGCCGAGCGGCCACCGCGATGGCGATCATGACGCGCTGGCACATGCCGCCCGACAACTCGAACGGATAGGCATTGGCGCGGCGCGCCGGATCGGGAATGCCGACAGCCTGCAGTGCCTCGATGGCGCGCTGCTTCGCGTTCGCAGCTGTGGCGCCGCCGTGGCGCAGCAGGACATCGGCGATCTGCCGCCCCACCGCGCGGATCGGGTTCAAGGCGGCGCGCGGGTTTTGGAAGATCATGGCGATGCGCCGGCCGCGGATGCGGCTCAGCGCGCGCGGCGAGCACGCGACGAGATCAGTCCCGCTGAGCAAGGCCCGGCCGCCGGTGATCTTCCCGGCTTCCTCCAGCAGGCCCATGATCGCATAGGCGGTGACCGATTTGCCGGACCCGGATTCGCCGACCAGTGCCATGGTCTGGCCGGCATCGACGGCAAAGTTGATGCGGTCCAGCGCACGCACCACACCGTTGCGCGTATGGAATGCGACCGACAGGTCCTCGACGCGCAGCACCGGCGCGGTCATGTAGGCCTCCTCATGTGCGCCTCCTCGGGTCGACGATATCGCGCAGCCCGTCGCCCAGCAGGTTGAAGCAGAACACCGCCAGCATCAGCGTGGCGCCGGGGAACAGCGCGATCCACCACTCACCCGAAACGATGAAGCTGGCGCCTTCCGCAACCATGATCCCCCACTCGGCGGTCGGCGGCCGCACACCCAGGCCGATGAAGGACAGCCCGGCGGCGTTCAGGATGGCGTAGCCCATGGTCAGTGACATCTGCACCACCATGATCGGCATGATGTTCGGCAGCACCTGCGTCAGCAGCAGCACGCCGTCGCGGTGGCCGGACAGGCGCGCCGCATCGACGAAGCCGGCCTCGCGGCGGGTAATCGTTTCGGCACGCGCGACGCGGGCGTAGAGGGGGAAGTTGATGATGGCTGTTGCCAGCACGATGTTCGGGATGGTGTTGCCCAGCGCGGCGACGATGCCCATGGCGAGCACGAACAGCGGGAACGCCATGATAGTGTCGGCAATGCGTCCCACCACGGCATCGACCCAGCCGCCGAAGAACCCGGCGGCCAGGCCCGCCAGCCCGCCCGCGGCGAACACCAGCGCCACCGAGGCGACGGCGATGCCGAGGTCGATGCGCGCGGCGACGATCACCCGGCTGAGGATGTCGCGGCCCAACTGGTCCGTGCCGAACCAATGCGCCCTGCTGGGCCCCTCCAGCGCCCGGATCGTATCGCTGGCGAGCGGATCGTAGGGCGCGACAGCCGGGCCGAAGATGGCCATGGCGGCAAAACACAGAAACAGGACCGCGGCGAACAGCGTCACCGGGTTCTCGCTCAATACGTAGCGAATGTGCCGCCAGGTGCTGGACTTTTGCCGCACCACCGGCGATGGCGCCGCCACCGCGGCGGCTGGTTCTGTCGTGGCGCTCATGCCGCTCGCCTCGCTCTCGGGTCAATGGCTCTGTTCAGCAGGTCGATCCCCAGGTTCAGCAGCACGTAGAGGATCGCCATGGTCAGCACGAAGCCCTGCACGGGCGCGAAATCCGAGGCGATCAGCGCCTCGACCGCGAAGCTGCCGATGCCCGGCCAGGCAAACACCTTCTCCACCAGCACGTTGGCGCCGAGCAGGAAGGAGAAGACCATGCCGAGGACGGTGACGACGGGAAGGAGCGCGTTGCGCAGGGCGTAGGTGACGACCACTTTCGGGCCGGACAGGCCGCTGGCGCGGGCGGTGCGGATGAATTCGGATCCCAGCACCGCCAGCATCGAGGCGCGAGTGATGCGCGCGATCGGCGCCAGCGCGAACAGCGCCAGGGTGATGGCCGGCAGCGCCAGTTGCGAAGCCGTGGCGCGGAACGTTTCGAAGTCTCCGATTGCCAGGGAGTCGATCAGGAAGGCGCCGGTCAACGGCCGGGGTGGGGTGGCAAAGGTGTCCAGCCGTCCCAGCGGCGCGGGCGCCCAGCCGAGGACGAAGTAGAAGACATAGACCAGCAGCAGACCAGTGAAGAACACCGGCAGAGATACGCCCGCTGTCGAAATGATCCGGCAGGCGTGGTCGATGATCGAGCCCTGCCGCACGGCTGCCAGCACGCCCAGCGGCAATGCAATGCCGATCGCCAGGAACAGGCCGCACAAGGTCAGTTCCGCCGACGCCGGCAGGCGCGTCACCAGTTCCTTCAGCACCGGCTGTCCTGTCGTCAGCGACATGCCGAGGTCGCCGTGCCCCAGCGCAACGAGGTAGCGCCAGAACTGCACCGGCAGCGGCTGGTCGAGGCCCAGGCTCGCCTTGATCTGGGCAATCGATTCAGCTGTCGCCGCCGGTCCGGCGAAGTAGGTGGCGGTGTCACCCGGCAGCACGCGAGTCAGCAGGAACGTCACCACCACCACGCCGAAGATCGTCGGCACGGCGCCGGCCAGGCGCATCAGCACGGCGCGCATGGCGGGTCAGGCGCCCTTGACGAGGAAGCGGAAATCCGGCTCCCGGCACGGCCAGTAGGTGTAGCCACTCATGTATTTCTGCATGGCGACGTCGTGGAAGGGCTGGCAGATCGACACCATCGGCACCTGGTCCATGCCCATCTGCAGGAAGCCCTTTACGTCGGTGTCGTAGACGGTTTCGTCCGTGGTGAAGCGGGCGCCGTCGATCAGCGCGTCCATCTCCTTGTTCTGGTAGGACGAGACATTGAAGATCGAGTTCTTGCCGTGGTAGTTCCAGAAGAAGAAGTAATCCGGCCAGTCCAGCCAGCCGCCGAATCGGTTGATGACCATCGGCGCCGTTTTCTTGTTCAGTTCGCCACGGAAATTGGCACCAGGAATCTTGCTGATCTCCAGCTTGATGCCGATCTGGCCCAGCGCCTCCTGTACCAGCACCGCCATGGGTTCAGCGATGGTCGCTGATCCGGCGTCGAAGATCAGCGTCGTATTGACCGTGGTGCCGCCGGTTGCGGCAGAGGCCAGTGCCTTCGCCTTTTCCATGTCCGTCTTGTACTTGAACGGGAACGGCCACTTGGTGCCTTGCACCGTCTCCGGCCCGCCCCACATCGGCACGCCGCGGCCAAACAGGGCGGCGTTGAAGATCTTCTCGTAGGGCATCGCCCAGGCCACCGCCTGCCGCAGGCGGACATCGTTGAACGGCGGGTTCACCGTGTTCATCGCGACGTACCAGATCGCATTCGGCACCGGCACGGCGGCGACGCGGACCTTGCCGCCTTCGGCGAGGTCCTTGAAGTCCTTTGGCGGCAGGCCGTAGGACATATCGGCGTCGCCACGCTCGATCAGGGCGCGGCGCGTGGACGGCGACGGGATGTCACGCGTAATCACCCGCTTCAGTTGCGGCAGCGGCCCGCACTTCCAGTCATCGTTGCGGACGTAAATGGTCTCCGACCCAGGCTTCCAGCTTTCCACCTTATAGGCGCCGCTGCCGGCGACATTGTTCTTCAGGAATTCCTTGGCCAGTGGATCGCCATTGGAATTGGCGATCGCCAATTCACTATCGTAGATCATCGGAATCGTCACCGCGAGGTCCGGCATCGTCAGCTTGTCGCGGCGGACGAAGTCGATGCGGAAGGTGTTGTCGTCGACGACGACGAACTGCTCCGGCTTCTCCAGGCTTCCGGCGGCCATTTGCGTCGTCGCGAAACCGCCTATGGTGACGGCACGGTCCATCGACCACTTGACGTCCTTGGCCGTTACGGGGCGTTTGCTATGAAAAACGGCATCCTTGCGCAATTTGAACGTGCAACTCATGCCGTCGCTGGCGACTTGCCACTCAGTCGCCAGGGCCGGGTCATACGCCTTCAGGTCATGCGTCATGATGCCCTCGGCGAACGGGATGCGCTTGAAGCGGATCAGCGTGTCGTAGCAGTTCAACGACACGCCGTTGACCGGCTGGGCAGCGCCGATGCCCTGCATGTCCATGCTGTTGGGGCCGTATTCCTGAACGACGATCAGCGTCTCATTGCGGGTTGGCGCCTGGGCCGCGGTGCGGCGGACGGCGGGGGTTGCCAGGGCCGCCGCGGCGGCAGCGGTCTTGATCAGGGTACGGCGCTTCATGAAGCCCTCTCAGGTGGACGAGAGGAGGTTAAGCAAGATGTATACCGGATTGGGACGGAGCCCCCTTGGCTGCTGCCGATACGCAGGCACGATTGACAGCCGCGTGACCTGTTCGTCCATTGCCGCGCCATGTGGGCGCTGTTTGTTAAGTGTGTCCTTATTGGGCTGACTGTCCTCGCGTTGGGCGGCGGGCGGCCCGTCGCCGCCGCTGATCCAAGCTGCGAAGCACCGGCAGTGGCCGCCGCGCGCGGCGCGTTCAAGAGTGCCTATGACGCCGGACGGTTTGCTGATGCGGGCGCCATGCTGCGGGAGGTGATGAATGCCTGCGGCGGCCCGAGTGGTGGCTTGTCGACCGCGACACTGGGTGCGATTGCCAATGACCTTGCGCTCGCATTGCATCGCGCCGGCGACGATCGAGCGTGCCTTGACGTCCTGCTGGACTATGACCTGGCGCAGTCTACACCGGGCGCGCGCCTCGCCGCGTTGCCACCCGCGCTGCAGCGGGCCATGCGGTTCAACTGGAACCTGTGCGTGCCTGCCTGCGCTGGTGGACCAAGCGCGTTCGACGCGACCTGTGCCTCGGTTGCCGCGGCGACGCAGACGGCGAAGATGGTGGGCGGCTTCCGAGAGGCTGCCTGCCCGCTGGCCAAGGACACGACTGCGGTAGCATTGCCCGATGGAAGCTGCCTGGCGCTGCTGCCCTCTCGCAAGCCGTTCGACTATGCGACGGCGCAGGAAGAAAGCGCTCGCGATATCTGCCCGATCCCTGCGCTGATCTCGCGCCGGGATGGGCAAACCCGAACAACGAAGCTGGAGACGCCGGCGCGTAGCTTCCTGCTGAGTCCGGAGCATTGCTGCGCACCCGTGCGTCTTGGCGTGGATGCTTCCGGCCGCATTGCCGCTACGCCGGACGACAACCCGCCCGAAGGCTGCCTGTTCGGCCACCGCACTGCGGTCATGCAGGACATTTTCCAGCTGGAGGGCGGTCGGTTACGCCTGGTCCGCCAGCTTTCGGCGCCCTGGTTCCCGCAGTAGCGCCGGCGGCTACACGGCCGTACGCCCGCCATCGACGTAGAGGTTCACTCCGTTGATGTAGCGGCCGGCGTCGGAACACAGCAGCATCGCCGCGCCCACCAGGTCGTCCGGCGTGCCGAGGCGCCCGGCGGGGATGCGCTGGATCAGCCCCTCGGCTTCGGTCTGCATTTGCACTTTGTTGCGCGCGGTCAGGATGGCGCCGGGGGCAAGGTTGTTCACCGTCACACCGCTGCCGCCGTACTGCCGAGCGAGGCTGCGTGACCAGTTGAGCTGGGCCGCTTTGCTGCCGGCATAGACGAGCATGGCGGGGTGTGGACGCTCCTGCTGCACGCTGCCGATGGTCACCACCCTGCCCCAGCCGCGCTGCGCCATTAGTGGCACCAGGTCCTGCAGCAGTTCCATCGTGGTGCGCAGGTTCACCGCGATCTGACGGTCGAAGCGCTCTCGGGTGATGGTGGCAAAATCTTCCGGCAGTTCGATCGAGGCGTTCAGCACCAGGATATCGACGGGCGCCCAGGCGGTGACGGCGGCGGCAAGGGCGTGGCCGGCGTCATCCAGGACGAAATCCTGGGCGAAGGCGGCGGCGATGCCGCCCTGTGCTTCGATCTCCCGCACCACATGGGCGGCGTCCTCAGTTTCCTCGGGCGTGCCGACGTGGTGGATGGCGAGGCGCGCACCGGCGCCCGCAAGGCCGAGGGCGATCGCGCGGCCAATCTCGCGCCGGGCGCCGGTGACCAGGGCGGTGCGGCCGGCGAGGCGGAAGGCGGCGAAGGGGTCTGACATGCGTGGGCTCCGGGAAGGCAATGACGACACCACCATCTCCGCTTGGGCGCGGATGGCAAGTCGGCGCGTTGCCGACGGAACTGATGGGTGTGCCGCGACGAAACATCTTGTTGACGCCTCGGGCCGACCTATGCGTAGGCAGATCGGCGCCGCGGCAGCAGACCCGTCAGGAGATCCCGTGTCCCCGATCATCGCTTTGTACGAGACGCTCCGGCTGCTGACCCCATACGACATCAACATCGGAAAAATCCGCATGGGGAACAAAATGGGTGACGGCGGCTATGTCATCGCTGATTGCCTGCGCCTGGGTCAGCCGGTTTTCAGCTTTGGCATCGGCAGTGAATGCAGCTTTGATCTGCAACTGGCGGAGCGTGGCCATCCGGTGTTCCAGTACGACCACACGATCGACGGTCCGCCGTTCGTCCATCCCGGCTTCCACTTCCACCGCCTGGGCTTGGCAAGTGAGTCTGATCCGGCGGTTGGTCTGCTGACGCTACACGATCACGTCGCGGCGGTGCGTC
Source organism: Pseudomonadota bacterium (assembly GCA_018240405.1). Classification (GTDB taxonomy): domain Bacteria; phylum Pseudomonadota; class Alphaproteobacteria; order Acetobacterales; family Acetobacteraceae; genus Rhodopila. The sequence continues at coordinate 99,777 of JAFEFW010000616.1, read as the reverse complement.
CGCGGCTGGGCGGCGCGACGTTGCTAAAGATTGATGTTGAAGGTGCGGAATGGTCGGTGCTGGCGGCTGCCGACGACATGACGCTGGGTCAGTTCGACCAGATCGTGGTGGAGGTGCATGGCCTGCTCCAATTGTGGAAACCGGAGGTCTGTGATTGCGCGCACCGCGCACTCTCCAATCTGACAAAGCAGTTCACGCTGTTTCATGTGCATGCGAACAACTACGCGCCGGTGGGAGTAGTCGGTCCGTTCGTGGTCTGCGACGTGATGGAGCTTTCCTATGTCCGCTCCGACCTCGTGAGGCGCGCACCGTCCCGGACGCTCTACCCGACAGCGCTGGATACCGGAAACAATGCGCAGGCGCAGGATATTCCGCTGTGGTTCTTTCCGTTTGCACCGGAGGTCCCGGTGGAGGAGGGGGAGCGGCGCGCGTTGCTGCATCGGTTGGAGCGGGTGGTATCCTGGTGACGGCGTTGGGTTTCCCACGTCTCCTGGCGGGGGCGGTGCGGCTATAAACTTTGGTCAATCAAGCCGACACGGAGCAACACGAGAGTATGCTACTGAGTAGCACGGAATTCTTGATGACTTACCCTGGAAGTAGAACAGGCGGCGATGGCGGCTGGTGCACTGACTTGCAAGAGCGTGGACTGCATCTGGCAGTGAGACATCGCGCTGCGTTTGGTGCTCGACGGGATGAATTGTCTGCTTACGCGCCCCCGCAACACCTTTTCCTTGGCCACTGGCAGCAGTCAACGAAGGTCTGTGTCGGCGTCTCGCCGTAGCACCAGCAGCCCGGGTGGGTTCGCTCGGTGTTGTCGTGCCGCATCCAGTCATCGAGGTCGGCCTGCAGGTCCTCGATCGAATGATGCAGCTTCCGCCGTCCGCGTGGCCGGACCGCCTGGCCTGCCGCTGAACGCCACCTATGCTTGCGGGCGCGCGTGCCGACGAAACCCGTCAGACTGCGTGGCGCAGACCCCGCAGCGGAACCTGCGGTAGCCATGGGCGTCGCGCTCCGGCCGTTCCGAAACGGCGGCAGAGCGGTAGCCAACACACCGCATTACCCGCTCCCACCATCGCCGCGTACGCCAAGCCAGATTGGCCAGATGAGAACCCTGATGCGAGCGCTGACGGAGCCTCCCGCACTGCCACCACTACTTCTGGCTTGTTGCTGACCACAACTATCCGCTCGACGTTAACCGTTCCTTTACTAGGTGCCGATAGCCTACAGACATTATTTGTCTGGTGTGCTAATGGCCTTCCGCTCGATCAAGACCAAGATTGCGACTATTTCCGGCGTCTGCCTCTTGAGCAGCATCGTGCTGCTTGCAGGCTGGAGCCTGCTGTCCGCCTTCAGTACCGCCAGCTTTGTGCAGAACAGCACGGAAAAGTGCTGAACAGAAAAGCTGAGGAATTCCTCGGCCAAGTTGCCGCTGTGCAGGCCAACAAGATCCTGCTCGATTTTCGCACCGCACTTGATGCCGCCCGTGACATGGCCGCCAGCTTTTCGATACTGGCCGACGGTAAGTCGGGCTTGCCGGCCGAAGCCAGGCGCACGGACATCAACCGCATCCTGGAAGCCGTACTGCGGCGCGAGCCGCTGCTGAACGGCACCTATACCGCCTGGGAGCCGGATGCGTTAGACGGACAGGATGCCGCCTACCGCAACCGCCGGGAAACCGGCACAGATGCAACAGGGCGTTATATTCCATATTGGAACCGTGACAACAGCGGCCACGTAGCCATGCAGCCGTTGGTCGAGTACGACAGCCGCGCCTTGCATCCAAACGGCGTGATGAAGGGCGGCTGGTATATCGGTCCACAGGAAAGCGGACGCGAAAGCGTGCTCGATCCGCTGCCTTATATCGTGCAGGGCCGGAACGTCTATCTTGCCACTCTGTCCGTGCCGATCGTGATCGACGGCAAGTTCAGTGGTGTCGCAGGGGCAGACTTCGATCTGGACTTCGTGCAAAAGCTGGCAACGGATGTCAGTGCCGCTATCTTCGACGGCAAGAACGTGGTCACCATCATCAGCAATATGGGCTTGGTGGTCGCCAGCTCGAAGCATCCTGACATGATCGGCAAATCTTATCAGTCCCTGAGCGGCAACTGGAGCGAAGACTTACGCAACGTCCAGCAAGGAATTGCCGCGGTCGCCTTGGACGCACAGAACGATACGCTGCGCGCGTTCGCGCCGATCCCGCTCGGCAATACCGGCAAGCCCTGGAGCGTTCTGGTTGAGGTGCCGCGCTCAGTCGCGCTGGTGGAAGCGACAGCGTTGGGGCGCGACCTGTCGGATCGCAGCGTCAGCACGGCGTTCTGGCTGGTCGGCGTCGGCTTGTCGGTCGCAGGCCTGGGCGTCAGCGCAATGTGGCTGATGGCCGGCGGCATCGTCAAGCCGATACGCGGCTGCGTAACCTTTGCCCAGGGTATCGCCCGAGGCGAACTGGATCAGAAACTGGCGATCGCGCAGCAGGATGAGGTCGGAACCCTGGCCGCGGCCCTGACTAGAGGCTGTTATGAACAGACCACAAGTCGAGCGGCCTGTTGAAGCATAAGACAGACGAAGGCGACGAAGTGCAGCCCGGCGAGTGTGCTGGCATAGCGCTCGTAATCTCTGACCAACCGGCGAAACCGTGTCGTCCAGCCGAAGGAACGTTCGATCACCCAGCGTCGGGGTAGCAAGACAAAGCCCTTCTTCGCCTCAGGAAGCTTCACCACCACCAGTTCAATGCCCTGTGCCTGGGCCGCCGCCGCAGCATTAGGACCATTGTAGCCGGCATCGACGAAGGCGATATCGACGCTGTCGCCGGTGGCCTCCTGCACCGCCTGTGCCAGCCGCCCGACCTCGGCGCGGTCATCGGCATTGGCAGGCGTGACATGCAAAGCCAGCAGATGACCAAGGGTATCGACCGCCATGTGCAGCTTCGAGCCACGCTTGCGTTTGGCGCCGTCGTAGCCCGCCCGTGGGCCGCTTTCCGGCGTTGAGCGCAGGGTGCGGCTGTCGAGGATGGCCGCACTCGGCTCGGCGGCACGCCCGGCCAGTTGGCGCAACACGGCACGCAGATCCTCAGCCAGCGCCTCAAAGCAGCCGGCGGCCAGCCAGCGCTGCGCCTGCTGATAGACCGCCGCCCATGGCGGCAGGTCATTGGGCATCCACCGCCACGGCGCGCCGGTCTTGATGATGTAGCGCAGGCCGTTGAAGACCTCGCGCAGGGCATGTTGGCGCTGGCCAGCCTCCTGCGGCAGCAGCGTCAGGTAGGGCGCAACCAGCGCCCACTCTTCGTCGCTGACGTCAGAGGGGTAGCGCTTCCGGGCATCTGTCATAGGCCGGAACTTGGGGTTTACTCGCCGACCAATCCATAACAGCCTCTAGTATGCAACAAGACTTGGTGGCCGCCAAAGAGCACGAAAAGAAGACGCAGGAAAGAGCGGAGGCCGAACGCAGGCAGGTCATGCGCGACATCGCGCGGGAGATTGAAACCAGCGTCAAACAGGTTGCCGACAATGTCGAAGCAATGTCACAGCATATGGACGGAACTGCCCATTCTATGAGCGAAACGGCACAACAAAGCAGCCGTGATGCTCAGGGTGTAACACAGGCCGCGAGTCAGGCGAGCACCAACGTCCAGATGGTTGCCGCTGCCGCCGAGCAACTGTCGGCCTCGATCCAAGAAATCACCAACCAGGTCAATCGATCCACGCAGGTTGCGGAAGAGGCGGTTCATGCCGCCGAAAAGGCGAACCGGCAGGTATCCAACACCACGGCCACGGCGCAGCGCATCGGCGGCGTGGTGCAGTTGATCCAGGCCATCGCCGGGCAAACCAACCTGCTGGCGCTGAACGCAACGATTGAGGCGGCCCGCGCCGGCGAAGCGGGCAAGGGCTTCGCTGTGGTGGCCTCGGAAGTGAAGAACCTGGCATCGCAAACCTCCAAGGCCACCGAGGAGATCGCTACGCAGGTGACTGAGATGCAGCGGGTCACTCAGGATACTGCCGGCATGATCGAGACGATTGGCAACGTTATTCGCCAGATGAACGAGATCGCTACCGCCATCGCTTCGGCCATCGAAGAGCAGCAGGCAACGACCCGCGACATCGCCAGCAATGTTCAGCAGGCTGCAGCAGGGGCTCAAACCGTGACCGTCAACATCGGCGAGGTCAGCGCAGGGGCGGTCAAGGTTGGCAGTTCGGCGGATGAGGTGCTGTCGATCGTTGGCCAGCTGTCGAAGGAAGCCCGCAGCCTCGGCACTGTGATTGAGAGCATCCTGGGCCGATTACGGGCAGCTTGATTTGGCTCCTCACCAAGAACGTAGCCAGTCGGCGCGAAAGGTTCGGCGCATCCTACACCTTGGCCACCACCCGCGCCCAATCCTCAATCGCCGCCTCCTGCCCCGGCGTCAGCTGGATGGTGAACTGCGTATACCCGGCGTCCCGCAGCGCCCGGATCCGCCGCACGATCTCATCCTCCTCGGCGGTCAGTGTCGTCTGCCGGATCAAGTCTGCCGTCACGTAGGGCCGCTCGATATCCTTCACCGCCATCAGGTGGCCGCGGTGGTTCATCAGGTATCGCGCATCCGCTGGCTCAAAACCCCGCGCCAGTTCGACGTACCGAGCGACCGGATCGGCAACGGACTCAGGGATCGTGGATGTATTTGGCAGCCCCGACAGAGCCTCATCCGCCGCACGGTGCAGCAGCACCGCTGCGCGCGGCCCGGCCTGTGCCATGGCGCGTTCACCGTCCGCGGCCTCGCCCGGCTGCAGTACGCAGCCCAGGGCGAACGCCACGGCCGACATCGAGCCGTCCGCCCGCCCAACCTTCCGCCACGATTCCTGCATCGATGCCAGCGCACGATTGCCACCGGCTACGTCACCGACGAAGTTGATCCATCCGGCGCCGAGCTTCGCGGTCAGCGCCTGGGCGCGCGGGCCGTAGGCGGACAGGTGCAGCCTGACCGGGTCGGCCAGGTTGATCAGCTTCAGCTCCGGATTCAGGAAGGTGATCTTCTGCCGCTTGCCCTCAACGGTGAAGTCAACTGTCTCACCCGCTAGCAGCGCCATGACGACGCGGATGTATTCCTCCATGTCGGCCAGCTTCATCGCGCCCAGGCCCATGGTGCGCCGGCCGGTGAAGCCGGTGCCGACACCGAAATCGATCCGCCCCGGCGCCAGTTGGTTCAGCGATGCAAAGCCATTGGCGGTCACCGGTGCGATGCGGTTGGACGGGATCAGCACGCCGGTGCCCAGCCGGATCTTCGAGGTCTGCACCGCGGCCGCGCCCATGGCGACGAAGCAGTCGGCGCACAGCATCTGCGTGTCGTAGAACCAGGCGTGGGAGAAGCCGAGTTCCTCAGCGCGTTTTACGACTTTCCAGGAGTCGGCGGCGGTGGTGACGGCGATGCCAAATTCCATCGGTCAGGCTCCTCTATTTTGGGGTCACGCCACAGGCGAGGCGCAGGCCGCCTCCGCCCAGCGGATCCGGTTGGTCGCTGTAGTTGTCGCCACGGACATGGATCACCAGCGAGCGGCCCCGCAGCGCCTCCAGGCTTTTGAGCCGTGGCACCGCCAGCGTCTGGTTGGCGGTGCCGTTGTTGGCAACGTCGATCAGCGGCAGATCGCCCTTGTGTCCGCTGCCCTCGGGACCGAGGTGCTTGCCGGTAAACTCCGGGTCCCAGTGCGCGCCCGCCGCACCCGCCGCAATCCGAACCCCGGCCGTAAGGGTGGGCAGGCAGCTTCCGTTCTCATGCACATGGAACCCATGCGGTCCGGGCGGCAGGCCGACGAGCGCCAGCTTGAACTGCAGGCCGGTCGGCGTGTCCTGGATGGTGATGCTGCCAATGGAGTCGCCGGGACCGCTCGATGTCGCCTTTGCCATCGGCACTGTCACCGCGTCGGCGGCGGCGGCGGGCCAAGACGCCAGTGTGGTAGCCAGAGCAAAAGGCAGCATACGCTTCGTCAACTGCAGCATCCGGTCCCCCAACTGTCGCGGCTGATTCGCATACCGAACCGGGCAATGGCAACCTGGAGGCTTCCGCGAGAGGAACCGCGTGAGGAATCCGCAAGGGGAGCTGCCATGTCCGACGTCGTACGCAACCGATTCACCTTCTCCGACTTCCGGCTCGACAGCGGAGAGGTGCTGCCGTCGGTGACGCTGTCCTATGTCACGCGCGGTGGCCTGGCGCCGGACGGACGGAACGCGGTGCTGGTGACGCACGGCTACACCAGCGGACCGGCAATGATCGAACCGGGCGTGGGCTCCTCCGAAGGCGCGTGGAGCACGCTGGTGGGGCCTGGCGCGCCGATCGACACGGACCGCTATTTCGTCGTTTGCTCCAATATGCTCGGTTCCAGCTATGGCTCGACCAATGCTGCGTCCATCGATCCGCGAACGGGCAAGCCATACGGGTCGCGGTTTCCGCGAATCACCGTGCGCGACATCGTCTCGGCGCAGATGCGGTTGCTGGAGCATCTGCGCGTGAAACACTTGCGTGCTGTCGTCGGGCCATCCTATGGCGGGTTCCAGGCATTCCAGTGGGCGGTGACGTACCCGGACTTCATGGACGGTGTGGCGCCCGTGGTGACCTCACCGCTGCCGCCGCAGTCAGACCGGATCGAGGGGCTGCTGAAGTGGTTCGCCCCCGACCCGAACTGGAATGGCGGCGACTATTACGAGACCGGCGGGGTGAAGGAGACGCTGACCCGGCTGCGAATCGATACGCTAACGCGCTATGGCTTGCGAGACAGCCTGGCCGAAACACACGCCGATCCGGATGCGGAGCTGCGGCGTATCGCCGCTTCCTGGGCCGACGTGTTCGACGCCAACTCGTTGTTCATCCTGGGGCACGCGATGGCGGCGTACGATGTCACACGCGAGTACAACAGGATCCGGGTGCCGGTGCTGTTCGTCCTGTCGCGCACGGACGCGCTGTTCCCGCCGAGCCTGGCACCCGTGGTGATGGACGGGCTGCGGAAGGCCGGGGTGGATGCAACCTATTTTGAGATCGACAGCGACCACGGGCACCTCGCCTCGGGCGCGGATGCCGCCAAATGGGCGCCGGCCCTGCGCGCGTTCATGGCGAAGCTGGAAGCCAGAAATCGCTGAACGTCGGCTGGACAGGCGCGGCCGGTGCGGGCACAGGGCGTGGCAGGCGGTAATCCCAAGGATGAATGCATGAACGCGGTTGACGACGCCATCACGTCCCGCCGGTCGATCCGGCGTTTCCTGTCCACGCCGGTGCCGGCCGAAACAGTGGAGGCCATCCTGGATGTTGCCGCTCGGGCGCCGAGCGGGACGAACATGCAACCGTGGCGCGGCTACGTTCTGGTGGGCGCGGCAAAGCAGCGGCTGATCGACGCCGTGCAGGTCGCGTTTGACGCACAGGCGCCGGGGCATGTGCAGGAAGTGCAGTATTATCCGGACGAGTTCTTTGAGCCGTACCTGTCGCGGCGCCGGACCGTTGGCTGGGGCCTGTATGGGCTACTTGGCATCGCCAAGGGGGAGGCGGCGAAGATGCGGGCGCAACATCGCCGCAACTTCCAGTTCTTCGACGCGCCGGTGGGGATGATCTTCACCGTTCACCGCGGGCTGGCGACCGGCTCGTGGCTCGACTACGGCATGTTCCTGCAGAATATCATGACAGCGGCGCGGGCGCGCGGGCTGGATACCTGCGCGCAGGCCGCCTGGTCCCATTACCACAAAGCGATCCGCCCGGTGCTGGGCTTGCAGGAGGAGGAGATCGTCGTCTGTGGCATGGCCCTGGGCTACGCCGATCGTGACGCGCCGGAAAACCACCTGGCGACCGAGCGCACGCCGGCCCGGACGTTCATGCGGTTTGAGGGGTTTGAGGGCGGTTAGTCGGATGCGGCGCGGTTACTTCCGTCCGATGACCCAGTTCTGATAGCTGTACCGTTCCGGCGGTGGCAGGACCCGCACGTCGCGGAAGTACCTGCTCCAGAACTCGAGGGCGATTTCCCGCTTCCAGAACACCTGATTCTTGTCGAGGTCGCCGAAATAGACGAAGTCAGAGGGCATTGTCTCGTGCTGCAGGATCATCGGCCCGAGTGCATCCTGCGCCCAGGCCTGCTGATTGTTGTCGTAGAAGAACCTCCAGGCATGTTCCGTATGGATGCTCTGGATCAGCATTCCGCCCGGCTTCAGCACACGACGCAGCTCCAACAGCCACGTGTCCCACAGGTATTTCATGTGCGTGAACACGCTCATGCCGTAGATGACATCGAAGCTGTTTGACTCGAAGGGCAGATGCGGCAGGAACGTGCCGGTATAGACCTGGATGTCCCGCGGCCAGTGCCGGCGCATCCATTCAATGCGACGCGCGGAAACGTCGACGCCAGTCAACGCCCACCCGTGATCCGCCGCGTCATCGTAGAAATGGCGCAGAATGCGGCCGGACGAACAGCCGAAATCCATGATGGACAGATGGTCGAGCGACGGCAGGCCTTCCCGCATGAATCCAAGTAGGATGTCCTTCTCGTAGCGGCCCCATTCGAGATAATCGGCGTCGCTGCCGGCGTGTCCGTGCCGCTCGGCAACGGGCGGCAACGGCAGTTTTTCGCCCTCGACCATTACTGGGGGATCGAAAGCGGGAGGCAGCGTCAGCGCTTCATAATCGAGCGGCAGATGATAGCCGAATCTCGGCAGCGACGTGTACTCGGCCCGCACGCGTGACAACGCCTGTTCCACGGCCTGTTGCATGACGTGCTCTGGCTGCGCCTGTGCCGGCTCCGCCGGGCGTTCTTGCCTTTGCGCGATATCCGAGATCTGACGCTCCAATGCGTTGATCCGGCGCAGCGCTGCGTTGCGTTCCTCTTCCAGGCGCCTGACCTGTGGGACCATGAGCGCTATTTTTCTGGCTAGGTGGGTGAACATGGCTGGGCCGTCTTGGTATTGGGTGATGGCGAGGTCGTTGGTTGGCTTCATCGAATCGCATGACGTCGGTGTGATCCGGTATTGCGTCTATCCGACCAGCGGCGGCAGGTCGATACGGATCGGGATCCAGCCGATGGAGCGCCCCGGAAAGGATGGCGCGGGTTCAGAAAGGTCTCCCGGCTGCAGGCGTCGCTCATACCGCGGCGCAGGCAACACGGGGGCATGGTTCACTGCAGCATGGCTTGTCCGATGGCAGCAATCAGGGCGATGAAGTGTCCGAGCCAACACCTTGCGAATCGGCTGCCTGCGTCCCTGTTTCACTTTTCCTGGCGGATTGAATGGAAATTGTCAGCGCAATCATTCTCGGCGTGATCGAGGGAATCACCGAGTTCCTGCCGATTTCCAGCACCGGTCACCTGCTGATCGCCGAGCATTGGCTGGGCGAGCGGTCGGAGATCTTCAACGTTGTGATCCAGTCCGGCGCGATCCTGGCGATCACGCTGATTTACTGGCGCCGGCTGCTGGACTTCGTCCTGAAATGGCGGGAGCCGGAGACGCGCGCCTATCTGGGCAAGCTGCTGCTGGCGTTCCTGATCACCGGTGTCCTGGGGTTCATGGCAAAGAAGCTCGGCTTCCGTTTGCCAGATACGGTCGGTCCGGTCGCCTGGGCGCTGGTGCTCGGAGGCGTGTGGATCATCGTAGCAGAATGGGTCGCGGCGCGGCAGCCTGACAGGACGGAGGTGTCCTGGCTGGTGGCGGTCGGCGTGGGTGTTGCCCAGATCGTTGCGGGGGTATTTCCCGGCACCTCCCGGTCCGGGGCGACGATCTTCGCGGCCATGCTGCTGGGAACGAGCAATCGGGCCGCGGCGACCGAATTCTCCTTCCTGGTCGGGATTCCGACGATGTACGCGGCCAGCGGCTATGAGCTTTACAAAGGGTTCAAGCAGGGCGGCGGGCACGAGGCCTGGGGCGAACTGGCGATCGCCTTCGTCGTAGCGGCTGTCGTCGCATTCATCGCGGTCAAATGGCTGCTGCGCTACATCCAGACGCATCGGTTCTTTGTCTTCGCGGTGTACCGAATCCTGTTGGGTGGTGCGCTCCTGGCGATGGTCGCGCTGGGCTGGTCGATGTAGCCGCAGGTTTGACACTCCCGGCCGGTTGGCCGGTAATACTGCCCAGTAGCAGCCCCGCCGGGTGCCGAGAAGCCATGCTGGGCTTCCGGTCGGGCGGGCGCAGGTGAGTTGGTTGGGAACAGCAGAATGGCGAACGTCGCGCACGCGGGAAATGTCCTGGAAGAGCCGGATTTTGATCCGGAGGCCTTGAAGGAGCGCTACCGCGTCGAGCGTGACCGGCGCCTGCGGCCCGAGGCCTCGGGCCAGTACGTGCCGATGACCGGGCGTTATGCGCATTACCTCGACGACCCCTACGCCGACCCGAACTTTACCCGTGACCCGATCACCGAGGACGTCGACGTCCTGATCATGGGCGGCGGCTTCGGCGGGTTACTGTCCGCCGCGCGACTGCAGGAAGCCGGCATCCGCGATATCCGCATCATCGAGAAGGCGGGCGACTTCGGCGGCACCTGGTACTGGAACCGCTACCCCGGCGCGGCGTGCGACACGGAGAGCTACATCTACATGCCGCTGCTGGAGGAGACCGGCTACATGCCGACCTCCAAATACGCCAAGGCGCCGGAACTGTATGAGCATTGCCGGCGGATCGGCCGGCACTACGACCTGTATCCGCGCACCTGCTTCCAGACCGTGGTGCGGGAGATGCGATGGAACGAGTCGCGCAGCCGCTGGGTCGTCACTACCGACCGCGGCGATACGTTCTCCGGCCGCTTCGTCATTCTGGCCGGCGGCACGACGTTGGGCCGCCCGAAGCTGCCGGGCGTGCCGGGGATCGATGACTTCAAGGGCCATACCTTCCACACCAGCCGCTGGGACTATGACTACACCGGCGGCGGGCCGGAGGGCGGCCTGGTCAAGCTGAAGGACAAGCGGGTCGGCATCATCGGCACCGGCGCAACGGCGGTGCAGTGCGTGCCGCATCTGGGGGAATGGGCGAAGGAACTCTATGTGTTCCAGCGCACGCCATCCTCGGTCGATGTGCGCGCCGACCGGCCGACCGATCCGGATTGGGCGAAGTCGCTGAAGCCAGGTTGGCACAAGGAACGGATCGACAATTTTACCGCGGTGATCTCGGGCGGCGATTTTGAGGTCGATCTGGTGAATGACGGCTGGACAGACCTGATCGGCAACATCCTGCTGGCTGCGCGCCGCCGCGCCAAGGCGGGCGAACCCGTCGAGGACCCCGAGGCGCTGGTGCAGTTGGCCGACTACCAGACGATGGAGCGCGTCCGGGCACGGGTGGATTCGATCGTGCAGGACCGGGCGACTGCCGCGGCGCTGAAGCCATGGTACAACCAGTTCTGCAAGCGGCCGTGCTTCCACGACACGTATCTGCCGACCTTCAACCGGCCGAACGTCCATCTGATCGACACTAAGGGCAAGGGCGTCGAGCGGCTGACTGAAGCCGGTGTGGTGGTGGACGGGAAGGAGTATCCGCTCGACTGCCTGATCTATGCGACCGGCTTCGAGGTTGGCACGGACTACGCCAATACGATCGGCTTCGAAATCTACGGCCGCGGCGGGCAATCGCTGACCGATCGCTGGAAGGATGGCGCCGAGACGCTGCACAGCATCTTCACGCGCGGCTTTCCGAACTGCTTCGTGCTATCGACGCGGCAGTCCGGGCAGAGCGCGAATTTCCAGCACATGCTGGATGAGAAGGCGAAGCATATCGCCTTCATCCTGGGAGAGGTCGAAGCGCGCGGCATCCGGACGCTGGAGCCGACGGCAGAGGCCGAGGCGGCATGGGTGGATAACGTAGTGAAGCTGGCAATCGGCCGCCGGGCGTTCCTGTCGGAATGCACCCCCGGTTACTACAATAATGAGGGGGGCGAGTTGGATATGCGGATCGCGAAGAACAACCAGTATTGGCGGGGGCCGGTGCAGTTCGTTCGCATCCTGGAGCGGTGGCGGAAGGATGGGTCTTTGCCCGGACTGGAACTGACGCGCTGATCGCACCAGGCCGGCGCCGTCAGCATCGCTCATGGCCTAACCGTTTCGGGTTGATCGCCTACTGCGTGTTCGTCGCTGCGATGACCTCGCCGCTTGCGGCGTCGTCGGCGAGAAACCCCGGCCGGCCAGACGCCGCTGGATGCTTATCCCGTTTCATGTCGAGCCGCTGAACATTTGGGCAGTGGCGAACGTTTACCGCTCTTGTCTCACCAGGCCGGACGCACTCAGGCCCGCTGCATTCTTCTGATGCTCATCAGCATACGCACGTGCCAGGGGTATCGTACTTGCGCGGCAGCGACGGCGGACTCTTGCTGCTTGTTGAGAGCCCAGCGCGATGCGTGAGGTGGATATGGTCCGAAGCGACAACAACGGAGCCTCGGGGAACTCCTAACGACATGGCCGCTGTGATGCAGCCAGACCGACCGCCTCATCACGGTGGTTGCTCTCCTGAATGCTTCGAACGGCCAGACGCTTTTCGAGTTGCCACCGCGGCACCCGATGTAACGACATATGTCGTTACAGATTTTGTTTCGCAGCAAGGCAATGCGTAAGAGGCCAAGAGCACGCTGCAAGCACGACAATGCCTTAACACGGCGCGTCCATGCATGGGCCCGCTGCAAGACACTCGTCATCGACGTTCAATGCTGCCAGCGCTCCAGCAGCCTCTGGCGCTGCTTTGGCTGTCTACTAATGAGACCGATTAACCAAGCGCCCCGTCATGCAGTCGCGCCTAGCAAGTAAGATATCTGCTAACCTTTTTTAGCCGCCGCGTCCTTGAGGCTTATGCGGGCAATCTGACGATCGGCAGCGGCCGTGCTCTCCTTCAGCCGGTCTGCGGCCGTTTTCTTAGGCTTTTTTGCTTCTCGATTTGATCTCTTCTGGCCTTTTGCCACGATAATTTCCGTTCGTGTCTACAGCTCTTGCGCTTATCACGGATCTTGCCGATCAGCAAAGCATACGCCCGTGAGCCAAGTTTGTCGGCACACAGTGTCCCAAGTCTTACATAACGCGATGCCGCCGCGTCTGGAGGATTATTTTTGTCCGGGTGCTGTAACGGCGAAGGCCGCCTACCATCTGAAGCAAACGTAATGTCGCCTTGAGCTGAACCGTCTTCCTCACAATGAAGGAGCGTCCAATGAAAATCCCTGTTTGGGTCAAGCCCGCAATCTGGGGTGTCGTGGCTGGCGCAGTTGTAATGGCGATCACCGGATTTTCGCAGCTCGGATGGACCACATCGGCAACCGCCGAAAAGCTCGCGCAGGAGCGGTCAAGCGCTGCCGTCGTGTCGGCTCTTGTCCCGTTCTGCGTTGCCAAGGCACAACTCGATCCTGACAAGACGGTCTTCACAAAAATGCAGGCTGAGACTGCGTGGTACACGCGTAGTGACATGGTGATGAAGGCCGGCTGGGCGACGTTCGGTGACGACAAGGCACCTGACAGCGCCCTCGCGCGGGCCTGTGCAGACAAATTGAGCGTCGCGAAGGCCGGCTGACTCGTGGGCGATAGTGGGACGGCACCAGCCGTCCGCCTGCCTACGCCACTGGAGCTTTGGACGAGGACGAAAAGGCCTTCCGGCATGGGTCGGTCAGCGCTCTTTCGTTTAGGAAAAGAAGATGGGCCGGCCGGAATTGGGCACCAAGTGCACCTGCACCGGGTGTCAAGAACGCTTCTACGACCTGAAACGGGTTCCGGCGGTTTGCCCGAAATGCGGCGCAAAGCAGCCGCCGACACAACCCCGTGTCATACGACCGCCGACTGTCCGTCGCTTTGGCAGCAGAATGCAGCGTCTGCACACGCCGGTGCCAACAACTGTTGACGATGAGGTTGAGCCTGCGGATGCGGTCGACGACGACGCTGACGCCGACGAAGCTGATGCAGACGATGATTTGGATGCCGACGACGACATCGGCATTGATCCCGCGGTCGACAAATCGGCTGACTGAGGCGCGGCTCCTCAGGACGAGGCTGAAACTATCGGAGCTGGGCAACGGGCTCTACTTGGCGCGAGAATGACCGTCGACCGGTTCGATCCGTCAACGAAACCCCGCATGACCTGCCGCCATTCTGCGTTGCATTCGTTTGCATGGACCACCCCATTGGCCGGCCACATTGGCGGAACTTGACCAAGCCTCTTACGCTCGCTCTCTCCGGACCTCAGGAGGAGACCTCGTCCATGCCCCAGTCCCCCGTCGCCATCGTCTTCGACACCTTCGGCACCGTCGTCGACTGGCGCTCCAGCCTCATCGCCGACCTCTCCGCCTATGGCGCGCAACGGGGCGTCAAAGCCGACTGGCCGGCCCTGGTTGATGCCTGGCGCGCCGCCTATCAGCCGTCCATGCAGCGCGTCCGCAGCGGCGAGTTGCCATGGACCCGGCTCGATGACCTGCACCGCGGCTCACTCGACCGCCTGATCACCGAACACGGCATCACCGGCTTGACCGAGGAGGACAAAGTCCACATCAACCTCGGCTGGCACCGGCTGAACCCATGGCCGGACTCCGTCCCCGGCCTGACACGCCTGAAGTCCCGGTTCATCATCGGCCCGCTGTCCAACGGCAATGTCTCCCTGCTGCTGAACATGGCCAAGCACGCCGGCATCCCGTGGGACATGATCTTCGGCTCCGACCTGTTCGGCCATTTCAAGCCAGACCCGGAGACCTATCTGGGTGTCGCCAACATGCTCAACGTCCGGCCGGACCAGGTGATGATGGCCGCGGCGCATAACGGCGACCTCGCCGCCGCGCGCAGATGCGGGCTGCAGACGGCCTTCTTCCCTCGCCCGACCGAGTACGGCCCACATCAGGTCCGCGATACCAAGGCCGAACAGGACTGGGACATCGTTGCCACCGACATCCAGGACATGGCGACGAAGCTCGGCGTCTGACCGGACGAAGCGCGGCGCCTACGCCCCAGCGCCGCGCGCCAGCACGTCGGCGGGGGACGCCCCGAGCGCCTTAGGTGTCCAGTCGCGCCGCCGCGAAAACAGCGCGATCAGGGCGGCCGTGTCGCGATCGCGGTCCAACCCGGCCGCGGCGACCACAAAGCCGTCTTTGACGTAGTACGCCAGGAAACAGGGCTGCTCGAGGTCGCCGTGGACGACGATGTCGTCCCAGTCGGCCGCATGGCCGATATAATCCAGGCGCTTGAGATACTGGATCGTCCAGAATACCGGAACGGCGTCATAGCGCTCCGACCCGCCCAGCATGTTGCGCGCTGCCACGCGGCCATGCTGTTCCGCGACGCGCCAGTGTTCCACCCGGATCGGTGTCCCGTCGCCATACAGCGGAAAGCGCGCGATATCGCCCGCGGCGTAGATGCCGTCGGCCACGCGCAGCGTCGCGTCGACGCTCAGGCTGCCGTCGTCGTTGCGCGGCAACGAAGCGGCAAATTCGGTCGCCGGCGTGATGCCGGCGCCGATCACGACAAGATCCGCCGGCAGCCGCTCGCCGCTGTCCAGCGTGACGCCGTCAGCCTCGATCGACGTGATCGAGCGGCTCAGCCGGAAGGCGACGCCGTAACGCAGGTGCAGGTGAACAAAGGCGCGGCCGATCGTCGCACCGAGCTGTTTCTCGAACGGCGCTGCTTCCGGCCCGACCACGGTCACGTCCAACCCGCGCTCGCGCAGGGCCGCCGCCACCTCCATGCCGATGAAGCCGGCCCCGAACACAACGGCGCGCTCACTGCGTTCCGCCTGCGCCAGGATGCGCTCTGCGTCGTCCCTGCTGCGCAGCAGGAACGCCCGCTCCGCCCCGGGAATGTGTGGACTGCGCGGCATACCACCGGTTGCGAGCAGCAGCCGATCATAGGCCAGGCTGGTTCCGTCGGCGCAGGTGATGCGCCGGCCGTCAGGATCAACGGCGACGACCGTCGCGGTCCGACGCTCGATCCGATGCGCGCGGTAGTAGTCCTGCCGCTGCAACGGTGTCTTCTCTGCGCCGGCCTCGCCGGACAGCGCGTATTTGCTCAGGACAGTCCGATCGTACGGCACGCGGTTGGCGCTATCGAGCATGACGATGCGGCCGCCAAAGCCGATCTCCCGCATCGCCTGCGCCGCCATCGCACCCGCCGCGCCGGCGCCGGCGATGACGAAGCAACGAGCATCCGGCGCGGCAGCAGCGTCCTTGGCGGGCGCAGCGGGCAGCGTCACCAGCACCCGCCCGGCAGCGACGCGCACGTCATAGCGGGGCAGCGGATCGACTGCGGGGGGATCCAGCAGCGTCCCGGTCGTCAGGTAGAACGCCGCCTTGTGCCAGGGACAGATCACCCGGTCGCCGTCGCGGACACCCTCCGCCAGCGGCCCACCGGCGTGCGGGCAGCGCGCGCCCACCGCGTGCACCGTGTCACCCTGCCGCGTCAGCAGGATCGGCGTGCCGGCAACATCCACGACGTGCAGGCCGGTCAGCGGCACCTCGTCCAGCGCCGCCACGTCATGTTCCGAGGAAGCCGTCATCGCCGCTGCACCGTTCTGCCCTGTGCGCAGAACGCATCCTGCCAACGCCGGTTCGTCGGCCAGACCGGCCTCGCGCCCGACACGCAGCCCATGGCAACCCTGCCCGGCGTCAGAGTCATCTTGCGCTGCAACACAGAATTCCGCACATCTCCCCCCGGCGGTGCCAGGCCGCCGGGAGAGGCCATCCTCAATCAGGGGAGATCAGAGAAATGGAAGATATCGTTATCGTCTCGGCGGCCCGCACACCGGTCGGCAGCTTCAACGGCGCACTCGGCTCACTGCAGGCGCATGACCTCGGCGCCATTGCGCTGAAGGCGGCAATCGGCCGGGCGGGGCTGGAAGCCTCGGACATCGACGAACTCATCTACGGCCAGGTGCTCGCCGCCGGCGAAGGCCAGAACCCCACCCGCCAGGCCGCCCGCGCCGCCGGCGTGCCGGACAGCGCCACCGCCTTCGGCATCAACCAGGTCTGCGGCTCCGGCCTGCGTGCGGTTGCACTGGCGGCGCAGCAGATCCGCACCGGCGAGAGCGCGATCGTCGCCGCCGGCGGCATGGAGAGCATGAGCCTGTCCGCCCACGCCGCGCACCTGCGCAATGGCACCAAGATGGGCGGTGTCGAGTTCATCGATACGATGCTGAAGGACGGGCTGTGGGACGCGTTCCACGGCTACCACATGGGCAACACGGCGGAAAACGTTGCCACTAAGTACCAGATCACCCGCGAACAGCAGGACGCCTTCGCGGTGCAGTCGCAGAACAAGGCCTCGGCCGCGCAGAAGGCTGGCCGGTTCAAGGATGAGATCGCGCCGGTCACGGTGAAGACCCGCAAGGGTGAGACGGTGATCACCGACGACGAGTATATCCGCCACGACGCGAACCTGGAGACGATGGCCAAGCTCCGCCCCGCCTTCACCAAGGACGGCACGGTGACCGCCGGCAATGCGTCCGGCATCAACGACGGTGCCGCCACGGTGGTGCTGATGACGGCATCCGAGGCGCAGAAGCGCGGCCTGACGCCACTTGCTCGCATCGCCGGCTTTGCCACCGCCGGCGTCGATCCGGCGGTGATGGGCACCGGCCCAATCCCCTCCACCCGCAAGGTGCTGAAGCGCGTTGGCTGGTCGCCTGATGACCTGGACCTGGTCGAGGCGAATGAGGCGTTTGCCGCGCAGGCGCTGGCGGTGAACAAGGATCTGGGCTGGGACACCGCCAAGGTGAACGTCAATGGCGGCGCGATCGCCATCGGCCACCCGATCGGCGCCTCCGGCGCGCGCATCCTGGTCACGCTGCTGCATGAGATGCAGAAGCGGGACGCGAAGAAGGGCCTCGCCACCCTGTGCATCGGCGGCGGGATGGGCGTCGCAATGGCGCTAGAGCGGTAAATTTCGTTGCACTGTGATGGCCGGCCTCGCGCCGGACATCCACGACTTCGGGCGCGTGGTGCGCCGCTGGCTGACCTTCACCACACATTCATCGGATGTGGTCGCGGCAAGCGCGATCACATCCGATGAGCGCGCCGGCCCCGCGCTCGAATACCCCCGTTGCACCATCGCCGGAATCCGCGCTACGCCGCGAGCCAGCGTGGGCACCGCCCGCGCCTTTGTCGGGAGGTCCACAGCCATGCCAGCCCAGATCAAGCGCAGCAATCCGGCCGCCGTTAAGGAGCCGACCGGCTATACACACGCCATTGAAATTACCGGTGACGCACGACGGCTGATCATCTCGGGTCAGGTCGGCATGGCGCCCGACGGTACCGTTCCCCCCGGCGGCGAAGCCCAGATCGCCCAGGCTTTCGCCAATCTCCGCGCGATTCTGACCGAAAACGGCATGGGCGTGGAAAACATCGTCAAGACCACCGTCTTCCTCACCGATCGCGACCTGCTGGCTGCGTTTCGTGCCGCCCGTGGTGCCGTCTTCGGCACGCACGCCCCGGCCTCGACGTTGCTGTTCGTTGCCGGCCTCGCCGACCCGAAGTTCATGGTCGAGATCGAAGCCGAGGCGGTGGCGTGAACATTGACCTGATCCGCCGCAATACCGTTGGCGACGCCATCCACCGCGCCGCTCGGGTGTTTCGTGAGCGCTCCGCCCTGGTGTTCGGGGATCGTGACTGGTCGTTCACGGCACTCGACAAGGCGGCGGACACGGTGGCGGCCTATTTCGCCAGCCTGGGGCTGGAGACCGGCGACCGGATTGCTGCCTATGGCCGCAATTCCGACGCCTATTTCATCGCCTGGCTGGCCTGCGTGCGTGGCGGCTTTGTCCATGTGCCGGTCAACTACGCGCTGACCGGTGAGGAACTGGCTTACATCGTCGAACAATCCGGTTCCCGCCTGTTGCTGGTCGGGCAGGGGCTGGAGGGCAACGTAGCCGGCATCGCTGTGCCGCACCGGCCAATCGGCGAGTTTGTCGACATTGCCCTGGCGCCGCCCGTCGGGCCCGTGCCGGACCCGGCGCTGCACGACGACAGCCTGGCGCAGATCGTCTACACCTCGGGCACGACGGCCGCTCCCAAAGGCGCCATGATGTCGCACAAGGCCATGCTGTCGCAGTATTACTCGGTCATCCACGGCATGGACTATGCCGAGACCGACGTGGCCCTGGCGGCTCTGCCGCTGTACCACACGGCGCAGACCCATGCCTTTACGATGCCGCAGCTTATGGTCGGCATCCGCAACATTCTGATAGAGGCGCCAGTGCCGGACCAGGTGCTGCGCCTGATCGAGCAGGAGCGCATCAATTCGTTCTTCGCGCCGCCGACGGTGTGGATCAGCCTGCTGCGCCACCCGGATTTTGCCAAGCGCGACCTGACCTCGCTGCAGAAGATCTATTATGGCGCTTCGATCATGCCGGTGCCGGTGTTGCAGGAGTTGCGCGAGCGCTTGCCGAATGCGCGGCCATACAACTGCTACGGCCAGACCGAAATCGCGCCGCTGGCGACCATGCTGCGCCCCGAGGAGCACGACGCTCGCCCGGCCTCCTGCGGCCGCCCCTGCCTGAACGTGCAGACCCGCGTCGTCGATCCCGAGATGAACGACGTGCCTCCCGGCACGCATGGCGAGATCGTGCACCGCTCCCCTCACCTGATGCAGGGCTACTGGAACAAGCCGAAGGAGACTGAGGACGCCTTCGCCGGCGGTTGGTTTCATTCCGGCGATGTCGGCTATTTCGACGAGGAAGGGTATCTCTACATCGTCGACCGCATTCGCGACGTGATCAACACCGGCGGCGCTCTGGTGGCGAGCCGCGAGGTGGACTAGTAGCTGTTCACCCATCCGGCGGTGTCCGAGGTCGCGGTTGTCGGATTGCCGGACGACAAATGGATCGAGGCGGTGACCGCCTTCGTCGTGCTCCGCCCGGACCAGTCTGTCGAGGCAGCGGAACTGATTGCCCACGCCCGGCAGCATCTGGCGCCGTACAAGCTGCCGAAGCAGGTTCAGTTCGTCGACACCCTGCCCCGCAACACGGCCGGCAAACTGCTGAAGCGGGAACTACGCCGGCAATACGCGTAACGGATCGGTCGGCTCTGACGCGGCGCGCTAAAGTGCTCCATGGCCGAGGCAGGCGCGGGTTCGGCCGGCGTTGAGGTTGGCTCCCCCGCGCGTTGCCGGAGAGCCAAGCCGTTGGTCCTTCGTGCTGGCGGGTAGGGATCCGCCGCCGTCACCGTCAGTGCCGCTCACCCACCAGTCGGTCCATACATGCCAGCAGCACGCCAGAGAGCACAAACGCACCGTGCAGGCCCAGCCGCCAGGCCAGTTCGCGATCAGGCATGCTGCCGACCTTCATGAAGTCCTCCAGCAGATGGATTGCCGAAATGGCAACAATTGATGCCACCAGGCGCAGCTTGAGGTCACCAAAGCCGATCCGCCCCATCCATGCCAGTCGCTCATGCCCGACATCCAGGCGTGAAACGAAGCACTCGTAGCCCGCGAAAATGATCATTACGATCAGGTTCGCCATCAGGCAGAGATCGACCAGTGCCAGTACGCCCAACGCAACGTCCGTCGGCTTCGCCGTCCAGACCAGGTCGATCAGGTCCACCGCTTTCTGCCCGAAGACCAGCAGCAGCAACAGCAAACCCACGACCAGTCCCAGATAGAACGGGACCAGCAGCCACCGCGTTGCGAAGATCGTGCGCTCCAGCACGCGCTCCGCAGCCGGCGTGTTTGTTTCGACTGTAGCGTCAGCAGGGGTCATGAGAATGTTCCGGTGCTGGCTGTACATCAGACCTGCAACGCCCCCACCAGATCCAGCAGCCGAGCCTTGGCGCGCAGAATGTAGTAGCCTTCGGCAGCAAGATGGTTGGCGAAGACCGATCCATCTGCGGGCGCGTCCAGGACGATCAGAGGCCGTAACGAAGCTGCGTCGTCCAGCGCCTGCTGGGTCGCCGTCCACAGCGTCTGCACCCGCGCGTCCGTGATGACCTGCGCGAAGTCCGCTTCCAGCGCCTTGAACAGCACGGCGTAGGCATACACCGCGCCCTTGATCTGGTAGAATAGATCGTCCGCGCTGCGGCTAATCACGAAGCTGGACTGCGCCACCCGCTTCTCAATGCTTTCGGATTCGGCGCCCATGTCCCGGGCGATGCGGTTCAGCAGCGCGGCCAGATTGTCCGCCCGTGCGTCAAACACCGCAGTGCCCTGCGCCACACGCTTGTTGTAGTTCAGCAGGGAATCACGCCCCGACCGGTACTGCGCCTCGCTCGGGGCCGGCAGCAGAGAGCGAAGATCCAGTACCCAGACGTCACCAGGATACTGCAGCAAACCCATCGCCCGTTGCAGGTCATCATCGATACGGCCGACGGTGCCCAGGCGGCCGACATGATCGGTCAACTCCACCGTCAGCCGCGATATGGCCCACATCATACCCGACTGAAAATTCGCGGCGTTGTCGGTCAGCGCAGTCGGATAAAACCAGGGGTCGTTCGGCTGCCAGCCATTCTGATCGACTTCACGTGCAATCAATCCGGCGGCAACATCCACCGTCCTGCTTCCCTTCGCCGTCAGGATGGGGGGCGTAAAGGCAAGGTTGTCATCAACGCGGTGCCGGAGGACGCCGCCGGCCACGAACCACGCGAAGGCGAGAAGGCAGGCTGTCCCAAGGGTGATCCACCGCCACGGACGACGCGGTGTACTTAAGGTACGCTTGGCCGCCGTCCCCGCCCAACGACTCACTGACATCGTGTCGCTCATTCCATTTCTCTCCGGGGCCAGAAGCCCATTCAACCCGTCAGAGCGGCTTCAAGCCGCCGCAGCACCGCCTCCTCGGACTGCGATACGCGCCCGAAGCTGAGGAAGCCGCCCTGCGCCTCTGCAACGGCCCGAGCACGCGTCACGACCTCGTCATGCAGGGCCGTCCGACCCGCCTCGTCCAACTGGCTGATGAACGCGGCCGTGTAGGCCTCCCAGGCCGACAGCAGTTCCACGGGCGGCTCATGCATCAGCCAATCCTCCAGCAGGTTGAAGCTCTCACTATCGGTATCGAAACCGAGTTCCACGGCCACAGCGAGAACGGCGGCGCGCTCGCGCTCACCGACACTGCCGTCCGCCCAAGCCACTGCCACCAGCGGAACGACGGCAAGCGCCGCCAGCGTCGATCCGCGCAGATCGAGTGCAACAAACTGATCGATGACGACCGGATCGGTAATGCCGGTTGCGGCGGTAATCGCTTCACGCTCCGCGCGGTGCGCGTCATCATGCGCGAGACGATTGATCAGGCGTCGGTCGTGCTCGACGAAGAACGCGTTTTCCAGCGCGCGGCGGCGGTTGTCCAGGATGGCTTCGCTCATGGTATTTCCTCTATTGGGTTGCGACCAGGTTGTTACGACGACAGCGTGACTTCGCCGCGCTGCCGGAGGGGAAATCATCAGTGTATTGCGACGCTGATCCGTCCTTCCGCGCGATGCGGCTGTTGGCCGTCAGCGGCCCGCGCACCTTGCGGACTTGTGCCGCCTGCGCGACAAGGGACTGCAGGCGGCGCGCTGCCTGTGCAGCGGCGACGAACCGATCCGCTATCGGTTCGGATGCTGCTATCGCCGTGCCGGCGGCCGTGGTCGCCGCTGTCCGTGCGACCGGCACAACGGCCTCAGGGACCAGGTCGTCCCATTCCGCGGTTCGAACGGCCGGTGTGGGTCCAAGGTTCAGCGCTTCCCGGATGGCCCGCACTGCGGACACTTCGGCCGACGTGGTGCGTCCATCGGCGCCGGTCACGATCAGGCAGGCCCTGAGTATGGCGCGCGCCTGGGCGGGCCGATCAGAAACCTCTGCAAGCGTGTGGATAGCGTCCGCAAACGCCGCCGCCGGATCCTCCGCGAACGCGCGCACACGCGTATCGAAGATGGCCGTAACGTCCTGGGCCGGATATAGCGAGAGAAGCGGATCATTGCAGATCAACGACAAGACAGTAGCCCGCTCGGCCGGTGCGACGTGGCCGTCCGAGCCGGCGGTCATTGCGCATCCAGTGACCATGGCTTCCAGGTAATGGTCTGGATCGTGCCGGCGCAGTGTCAGCAGCAGCCGAGAGCGATCCGGCTGCGTGGTCGTTCCAAACGTTTCTGTCAGCATATTGACCTCCTGCAGTGCGACTTTTGCGCGCAGGTGCCGCTGGACGTGAGGACAGCCGTGGAGGACCTTGCAGCAGCCAGGCCCATGCACGGCGCGACTTCCCGTAACAGGACAGATGCGCACGGCGATCCGACATCGCGAGGTTGGCCGCGCTTGAGCGGCGTCCTCGCCAGAGGGGCCCGGAGACTGTTGGTAAACGATTTATGATAGGTGCGTGCGGCGTCAAGGCGAAGCGAGTGAAAAATCGTCACCGCGCCCAGAATTTACAGGAAATTAACATTACAGGATTTCAATATTACCAGGATGATATGGCCGATGCTTTACTAATACTTTCTATCACTGCTCCGACTCGTCACGATTGTCATCCGCTCCATAGGCAGACAACCTGCGACTGAGCGGATGACATCGAAGGAGAAGTATCATGCAGACGCACCAGCTCGGTGGCTTGTTCCCTGCCTCGACCTTGACGCTTGGCGGCGGCGGCCTGGGGATGCTGTGGGGGAAAACGACGTTCGAGGAATGCGTCGCCACGGTCCACGACGCGGTGAAAGCCGGCATCAACCTGCTCGACCTCGCGCCGCGCTACGGCGACGGCAAGGCGGAGCAGGTGGTAGGCGAGGCATTCAATGGCCGCCTACCGACAGGGGTGCATGTCACCAGTAAGTGCAACCTGGGCAATCCGCCGCCGGACCGCGTCTACCGCATCATGCGGGAGTCGATCGAAACCAGTCTGCGCCTGTTGAAGCTCGACCGGCTGGACATCTTCTTCCTGCACTCCAACCTGGCACCGGACGGCGATTCAATGTGGAACCGGTCCGATACCAGCCGCTTCACGCCGGTCTCATTGTACCGCTCCCACGTGCGGCCGGCCTTTGAAAAGCTGAAATCCGAGGGCCTGATCGCGGCCTGGGGCATCACCGGCATTGGCCATCCCGACGCCATCATCGAGGCACTTGGCCAGGACATGAAACCGGCGGCGGTACAGGTCATTGCCAACCTGCTGGACTCGCCGGGTGGCCTGAAGTTCTTTGACGGTCCGGCAAAGCCGCGCGCGGTCATGGCGGCGGCCCGCGCCAATGGCGTCGGCGTCATGGGGATCAGGGCCGTCCAGGCCGGCGCGCTCACCGCGGCGATCGATCGCGATCTGCCGCGGGACCATCCCGAGGTTCTCGACTACGCCCGCGCCGCCGGCTTTCGCAAGCTGTGCGCCGAGCTGGGCGAAGATCCGGCGATCATCGCCCACCGCTATGCCCTGGCCCTGCCAATCGATACGCTGGTGCTCGGCGTCAAGAATCGGTCGGAGCTTGCCGGGTGCGTCGCCGCGGCCCTGGCGGGACCATTACCAGCAGACCTGATGGATCGCGTCGACGCCAGCGTCGCTGGTGCCTGAACGCGCCGTTCCAGATACGATAGCGGATCATGGCGGCGGCGGCGTATCATCCGGCCGGAATCCCAGGAGGATGTCGTGCAGGGTAAGCAACACCATCCATTCCTCCGCTCGCTGCGCACCGGCCATGGCGGCAAGGTCGTGTCGGCGATGGACGCCGTCCGGCTGATCCGTGACGGCGACACGGTCGTCACCGGCGGCTTCGTCGGCATCGGCTTTCCCGAAGGCATTGCCGTTGCCTTGGAAGCGCTGTTCCTGGCGCCGGATGAACCGCACAAGCCGGCTAACCTGACACTTGTCTATGCGGCAGGACAGGGCGACGGAAGATCCCGCGGGCTGAACCACCTGGGCCATCCGGGGCTGGTGAAACGGGTGATCGGAGGCCACTGGGGGCTGGTGCCCAAACTGCAGGAACTGGCGATCAGCGGACAGGTCGAGGCGTACAACCTACCACAGGGCGTCATCACCCACCTGCTGCGCGACATCGCCGCACACCGGCCGGGACACCTGACGAAGATCGGCCTGGGCACCTTCGTCGATCCGCGCTTCGGCGGTGGCAAGATCAATGACCGCACCGTTGAGGACCTTGTCGAACTCGTCACCATCGGCGGCGAGGAGGCGCTGTTCTTCAAGTCCTTTCCGATCGACGTCGGCATCATCCGCGGCACCACCGCCGACCTGAACGGCAACATCACCATGGAACGCGAGGCGCTGACGCTGGAGGCGCTGTCGATCGCCATGGCAGCGCGCAACTCCGGCGGCATTGTCATTGCGCAGGTGGAGCGCGTCGCCGACAGCCATTCGCTCAACCCGCGGCAGGTGAAGGTGCCGGGCATCATGGTCGACTGCGTCGTGGTGGCAGAGAAACCGGAGCATCACTGGCAGACCTTTGCCATGCCGTACAGCCCGGCCTTCTCCGCCGAAGTCCGCGCGCCCGCCGGGTCACTGGCGCCGATGGAATTGGGCGTGCGCAAGATCATCGCCCGCCGCGCCGCGCTGGAATTGATGGCGAATGCCGTGGTGAACCTGGGCATCGGTATGCCCGAGGGCGTCGCGGCCGTGGCACATGAGGAGAAGATCGGCGACCTGATTACGCTGACCGCCGAACCCGGCGTGATCGGCGGCATCCCGCAGGGTGGGCTGAACTTTGGCGCGGCCATCAACACCGAGGCTGTGATCGATCAGCCCTACCAGTTCGACTTCTATGACGGTGGTGGGTTGGATATTGCCTTCCTCGGCCTGGCCGAGACTGACGCGCAGGGCAACGTCAACGTCTCCAGGTTCGGGCCGAAGCTGGCCGGGGCAGGCGGGTTCATCAACATCAGCCAGGCCTCGCGGCGGCTGGTGTTCGCCGGCACGTTCGACGCCGGCGGGTTGGATGTGGCAATCAACGACGGCGCCCTGGAGATCCGCCAGCACGGCAGCGCCCGCAAGTTTGTGCCGCAGGTAGAGCATCGCACCTTCTCAGGCGAGTACGCGGCCAAGCGCGGGCAACCGGTGCTGTATGTGACGGAGCGCTGCGTCTTCCGCCTGACGGCGGCGGGGCTGGAACTGATCGAGGTCGCACCGGGCATTGATATCGAGCGCGATATCCTCAGCCGAATGGGCTTCCGCCCGATCGTCAATACACCGCGCCTGATGGACCCACGCATCTTCAGCCTGGAACCGATGGGGTTGCGGGAGTCGCTGCTGACGGTGCCGCTGGAAGACCGGCTGATCTACGATCCGGACAGCAACACCTTCTTCGTCAACTTCGAGGGGATGTCGGTTCGCAGTGCAGACGAGATCGTACGCATCGAAGCGCTGGTGGCGGAGCGCCTTGGGGGGCTCGGCCAGAAGGTGCGGGCGGTCGTGAACTACGAGAATTTCTCCATCGTGCCGGAACTGTTGGACCTGTACTCCGACATGATCGCCCGGCTGACCGATCGTTTCTATCTCAGTACGGCTCGCTACACCACCAGCGGCTTCCTGCGCGTCAAACTGGGCGACGCCCTGTCACGCCGCCGCGTTGCGCCGCATATCTACGACAGCGGCAGCGAGGCTCGGGCGCATCTGCGGGATGAGGAGCGTGGGTAGAGCAGTATATCCGCGGCCATGGCCGGCGCAGGCCCACAACCCGCGGATTGTGCCAAGACGCTGTCGGAAACCGATACCATAGCGCAAGGCGTGGATGGCGGCCCTTCGGCCTTGCGTTAATATAAACCGCATTGAACACCTGATCAGCCGACGCAGGCTCTTCCCCCCTCGTGGCAAGCCTGCGCCCGCCACGACGATGGCGCAGGATCACAGCATCCTTGGAACGAACCTAAAGGCGCCCGCGAAGGGCACCTACCCCATCGTCTGCACCGCACTGGGCGTGATCTCAAAGATCACCCGTTCGTCCTTTGGATTATGCCAGGGATATGTATCCTTCCCGAGATATTTCTTCGCCAGGCTGTCGATATGCGCCACAGCCCCGTCCGTCGTTTCGCCGGTCACCGTCCCACGGATCTGAACGTAACGATAGGCGTTGTCCGGATCGAGGATCGACAGCGCCACCTTGGTCCCGGTCGCCATGTTGCGCGCCTTCACACGGCCCTTGGCCGTGTTGACCCGCACCTTCCCACTGACATAGTCGAACCACACCGGCGTTACCTGCGGCGAACCGTCGGGCTGGATCGTCGCCAGATGGGCGAACGCCTTCTTCTGCGTCATCAGGTCGAGATAGGCGGCGGGAATGTCGGCCATGCCGGTCGCTCCTTCAGGTCAGCAAGACCCAAAAGATTGGGGCGGGTTGATCAGCCCGCAAGCGCCCGTTTCGCGACCGCGGCAAGGTAGCCGGACGCGGACGGCAGGATGGCGTCGTTGAAGTCGTAATTGGCGTTGTGCAGATCGCGCCCGCCCTCGGCCGATCCATTGCCGATCCAGACAAACGCACCGGGTCGCTCCTGCAGATACCAGCAGAAATCTTCGCCGGTCATCGCCGCCGACAGATCGCGCCGCAGCGGCACGCCCAGCGCCTGCACGGCTTCGACCGCCATATCGCGTTCGGTGGGTGAATTGGCGGTGACGACGTTGCCGCGGGGGATGTCGACATCGATGCGGACGCCGAAGGTGCGCGCGATGCCGTCGGCGATGCGATGGATCTCCGCCTCCACATGGTCACGGACGGAGTCGCGCAGTGTGCGCATGGTGCCGCGCATGACGGCCGTATCCGGAATTTGGTTGGCCGCCGATCCGGCCTGGATCGTCGCCATCGACAGCACCGCGCTGTCCATCGGGTCGACCGTCCGCGAGACGATGGTCTGCAACGCCAGCAGCAGATGCGCCGAGGCGACCATCGGATCGCGCGTCAGGTGCGGCAGAGCGGCGTGACCGGAATGGCCGGTGATGGTCAGGTAGACACGGTTGCCGGCGGCCATCACCGGGCCGTCATGCACCGCGACCGCGCCCGCTTCCAGGCCCGGCCAATTGTGGTAGCCGAAGATGCGCTCCATCGGAAAGCGCTCGAACAGCCCGGCGGCAATCATCGACTTGGCACCGCCGCCACCTTCCTCCGCCGGCTGGAACACAAGCTGCACGGTGCCGGACCAGGACGGATCGTTCCGCAGCAGCGCGGCGGCGCCGAGCAGGGAGGTGGTGTGGCCGTCATGGCCGCAGGCATGCATGACGCCGGGATTGGTCGAGGCGTGCGGCACGCCGCTGGTTTCCTGGATCGGCAACGCATCCATATCCGCGCGCAGCCCGACGGAGCGGTTGGAGCCACCATGTGTGAGCGTGGCGACGACGCCGTGGCCGCCGATATTGGCCTCGAATGGAATGCCCAACTCCCGCAATCGGTCCTGGATGAAGGCCGCGGTGTTGCGTTCGTTCAGCGTCACTTCGGGGTGGGCGTGCAGGTGCCGGCGCCAACGCGTCAGCGTCTCGTGCAGGTCCTTGTCCATCGGTGCGGTTGCCATACGCGGAAACGCTAGCGTGCCGGCGTCGGGGCAGCAATGCCAGTGCCGGTGGGTGGCATCGCCGGAGAGGCAAGCTTATAAGACCGTTCAGGAAACGAACCCGGAGCCTGCCGAGGCCCCAACAAGGAGTACGCCCTGTGCGCGGTCTGATCCTCGCCGCCGGAAAAGGCACCTTCGCCCCTGACAACCTTCCACCCGTCATGACGCCGCTGGCCGGCCGGACGCTGCTGGAGCGGCAAATTGCCGCCCTGCGCGCCGGCGGCGTGACTGAAATCGGTGTGGTCCGGGGCTACTATGCGGCCGCGGTGAAGGCGGCCGACGTCACCTGGTTCGACCATCCGCGCTGGGCGGAGACCGGTGATGTGGCACAACTTTGTGCGGCTGCCGAATGGCTGCGGAGCGGTACGGTCGTCGTGTGCGATGCGGATGTCTTCTTCCGTCACGAATTCGTGCACGCCATCGGCACCGTCCGCGGCACCCTGGTCGTTGGTTTCGACCGCAAATGGCGTGAGCTATGGACCCGCCGGTTCCGCGACCTGACAGGTCAGGTCGCCGCGTTCCGACGCGGGCCGGCGGGCAACCTGCTGGATATCGGCGGCCTTGCCGAGGACGCCGAGGGCATCCAGGGACAGCCAAACGGTGTACTGAAATTCACACCGACGGCATGGCAGGCGGTGGAGGCTTTCCTCGGCACACTGGAGGCCCGGGTGCGGGACCATCTGGATATCGGCAGCCTGCTGCACTGGTTGCTGGACGCGAGGAGCATCGCAATCGGAACAGTCGGCACGGATGGCCAAGGCGGTCGCGTGACGAGCGCGGCAGACGTCGCGCTATACGAGCAGATGGCGGCGGCGGGAGAGCTGGCGCTGGAGGGGTAGGGCAAGGCTCATCGGCGGCCGCTTGCCCAGCATCCAATTGCGCTTCGGCCAGGTCTTGCTCGACGGTGGATCGATCGCGAGTCGTGAAGCGCCGGCACAAGGCCGGCCACGACGCTGACGACGTCACGCGCGTCTCACCCCCCAGAACATCGGGAATGATGCGTTTACCACGTCAACGATATCGCTGCGGAAAGCCATTGGCTGCTGCATCCGGCACAGCAGCAGGAACGGCACTCGCTCGAAGTAGTGTGCCTGGATCTTCTCGGCGATCGCCTTCTGCTCTGCCAGTGTCGGCGCATCGAACCAGGCCTCGCGCATCTCCTCCAGTTGCGGGTCGGTCGGCCAGCCGAACCAGCCTTTCGTGCCGTTGCCGCGCAAGGGCAGCATGCTGCCGGGATTGGCCGCGGTCAGCGGACTCATGACCGTAATGAATGCGCCCCACCCACCTTGATCCAGCGGCTTCTGGCTGGCGCGCCGCGTTACCACAGAGCCCCAATCCATGCTCTGCAGGTCCACGTTCAGGCCGATGCTCTTAAACAGCTCCGCTGCCACCTGCGACATCTGCGCCAGCACCGGCTGGTCCGAAGGCGACATGATCATCGCCGGCTCACCCTTGTAGCCGGACTCGGCGATCAGCTTCTTCGCCCCGGCGATGTCGCGCGGCTTCGTCAGCGCCTCCATACCAGCAGTGTTCGACATCGGCATGGTCGGTGCGAACAGGCCGGTCGGGATAATCTCCAGGTTCTTCTGGTCGCCGACGCCGGCATCGGCGAACGTCTGCTGATCCAGCGCCATCAGGACTGCCTGCCGCACCTTCGGGTTGTCGAACGGCGGGTTCAGGTTGTTCAGCACCATGAACATCAGCCATCCGCCGGGATCGATGATCTTGGTGTAGACACCCGGTGACTTTGCCAGCATCGGGCATAGGTCGATCAGAGGCTGCTCCAGCCAGTCGGTTTCGCCTTTTTGCAACGCCGCGGCGGCGGTGGCGGGATCGGGCTGAATTGTCCACTCGATGCGCTCAAACTTGGCTACCTTGCCGCCGGCGAAGAAAGCCGGTGGCTCCTGCCGCGGCACATAGCCATCGAAACGGGCATAGGCGGCGCGGGCGCCGGAAACCCATTCATCCTTCAGGAAGCGGAACGGGCCGGAACCGGTGGCGTCGGTGATCTGCTCCGTGCCGGGGCGCTGGGCGATCCGTTCCGGCATGATGAAGCTCTGCCGGCCGCCGAAGCCGAACAGCAACTGCGGACACGGCCTTTTCAGCCGGACCTCGAATCGCTTGTCGTCCAACGGCGTGATCTCATTGATGTAGCGCATAAGATGCTGGCCGAACGAGTCGCGCGATCCCCAACGCCGGATCGACTGTGCGCAGTCGCGCGACAGCACCGGTTCGTTGTCGTGGAACTTCAGTCCGTCGCGCAGGGTGAAGGTCCAGGTCAGGTTGTCATTGGAGATCGTGTGGCCAGCAACCATCTGCGGCTTGATGTTACCGGCACCGTCATAGCCATACAGCGTGTCATAGACCGCGTAGGCGTGGTTGTAGGTGATGACCGCCGTTGTCCAGATCGGGTCGATCGAGGTCAGGTTGGCCTGCGGGATGAAGCGCAGCGGCCTCTGCCCCTGAGCGAGCGCTGGCGCCGCCAGTGAGGCAGTGGCAACGGCGGGTACAGCCTTCAGCAGATCTCTGCGGCGCATAGCATTTCCTCCCGGCTTGGACGCTTGCCGGCAGGTTTCTGCCCTATTCACAGTTTTGCGCAAGATGCCGGACAATTTGACTTTTGCCGTGCCGCGACAGCCGGTAGCGCCTGTACCTTTCGTTGCGCTCCGATAGCGAGCCGCCCGTGACGCACGGACCGGCTATAGCACGGCAAATGGCAACCTGGCCGCCCAGTCAGTCCTTCAGCATAACCATGCCGCGGGCAACGGCGTTCATGTCATAGGGCTGTTCGACCAGTGTCTCGGCGTCCCACATACTGCGCGCCACGTGCAGGAAGTCGCCGTCGTAGACGTGGATGGCGCCGCTGATCTTCGCCAGCGGATTGACCACCGAGTGGATGATGTCTGGCCCAAGGATCGTGACATCGCCCGCACCCAGTGCCTCGCCGCCACGGACCTCCAGATTATGCCGGCTGCCGTCGGGGGTACGGCGCCAGAACATGTTGTCCTCCCGGCCGCCATACATGCCGATGATTGCCGTCATCATATGGTTGTGCGGGAAGGTCACCTGGTGTGGCCCCCAGGCAAGGTTGATAACGGTAAGGTCCGCTGCGGCGTGCAGCACCTTGACGCCGGCCTTGTCGGGTTCGCCAAGGACCTGCAGCAACGATCCGCGATCGGATACGGCCCTGGCCACGATCTGCTGCATACCCTGGCGGGAACGCTCCGGCAGGCAGGCGCGCAGGTCGGCGATGAATTGGTCAAGGTCGAACATGGCGAACTCCCGCATTTTTCCGGCAACCAGCGTACTGCATGCAATCTGGCGCCTTCAATCCCTCGATGCTGCGGACCGCCGCACACGTCCTGACGTCTCCAGCGTCACCGTGCGGTGCCTGGTAACGAGCGACTCCCGACACGCGCCACCGGGCTACTTGGCACGGGCTTGCAGCCGCCATCAGAAAGCGGGCGGAGCGCGTTGTCGGCCAGGGTGCTGGCGACGCGGTCAGAGATCGCGCCAGGCCCGCGGATCGCACGGACCTACGTCAGACGAAACAGGTGGCTTGAATGGATGTTGCGCTCGTCTATACGGATCGCAATCTATTACTTAGATTATCGAATTAGGCACCTTGTCCAGGGATAGCAGCAGCTGGACCACGCTGTTTCCAACCATGGGTGTGCTCATTCATGTCCCAGTAGACATTCTCGGTCAGCACCGTGCCTTCAGCGATGGTTGGGTCCATTCCGAGAATGGTGAAAATGAAGCCGGTCAACCCGACAAGCTGCGCTGTCTTGTTCGAGCTGAACTCGTGCGACTGCCTCGTCAGGTTGATAGTCGTGCCAATCTTATCGGCCGGCACCAACGCTGCCACCCACTTGACGAGGCATGTGATCAGCCCTGTCATCGGACTAGACAGATTGTGCAACTATTTCGAATCACGACAGCCAGTCCTGAGCCGTCTGGTTTTCGTTTCACGTGACCAGCCTGGCGATGGTAAACTGATCCTGGCTGTGCGGGTCGCCCAGCGTCTGATTGCTCGTCTTGAGCGCGTGTCATGCGCGGTCAAAGAGGAGGCTGCCTTTGCAATCAATGACCAAGCGCCCTCTGGAAATCGAACGCGCCCGTCAGCCGGCATCGGCTCCACCGGCGGCAGCAACCTGGTCTGCACCCAACCTCCTAACCTCGTCATTCGCCTCAACCGCCACCCGCTATCGTCCGGCCGACGGCCCTGCCCTGCCGACGAGCACGGCCAGCCGCTTTGAGCCGGCCAGGTTTGCGTCGCGACAGGACAGACTGACCCGGCCAGATACGTCGGCTATCCCTGGCGACAGGGTCACCGACGCCTCACCGGCAGCAAACAGCCCCATTGTCCAACGGCAGGCCTCCTCCGGCGCCGAAGCCAGCCGGTTCGCGAGCGAGGCGAATGCCGTTTCGGACCACGTGGCTGCAGGGAGGCCGGCGGCGACAAGGATTTCACCGGTCACACCAGGTCTGCTGGCAAAAGCCAATACCATTCAACGCGACACCGCCGAGTCGCAGGCGCCCGGCGCTTTGATGACTCCGACAGCGAGTCAGGCCATCGCTTTGAAGGGTCCCGGCACACCGCTTGACCCGGTCATGCGGACCACCCTGGAGAATCAGCTTGGAGCCGATCTCAGCCAGGTCCGTGTCCATGACGATGAGGCGGCACACGCGGCGGCACGTGACCTCGATGCCCGCGCCTTCACTCATGGCAGCGACATCTGGCTTGGGCCCGGTGCATCGCCCCACGACATGCGGCTGATGGCCCATGAAGCGACCCATGTCGTACAGCAGCGAGGCGGTGCGGCTCTGGTGCAGCTCGCCCCAGCCAGACCCAGCACGGCAACCGGCAAGAATGCTTCATTCGTCATCGTGCCTGTGGCCGGCACAGCCGATCCATTGGACGCCTATGCAGCGATCCGCGACCGTCTTTCGCCCTCTGACTGGAACGCGCTCAACGCCGCGGCGCGGCGTCGCACGGACACTGTCGCGAGCGGACAGGCGCCACCAGTGGAGAATGAGCTGGTAAAGCCGGAAGTTGTTGTTACGGTCGACGACCTTTTTCAGCCGCGCGTTACCCAGAGCAAGCGTTCCGGCGGTGACCAGTGGCTGCGCGATGTCTTCGCACGAGCCCAGGCGGGTGGCACAGCCGCTGACATGAGCGCGCGAATCCAGGACGAAATTCTTTACCGCTGGCTCAACGCCAACCCGTTCATCATGAACGATTCCGTGACAATCGCGTTGGTCGATCCGGAAGGCAAGGCAGGAGGGACCGGAAGCCTGCTGAGCTTTTCGCTACGCGGACGCCCGCTGCCAACACTGAACGGCCTGCTAACGATCGCAATTGTTGACAAGTCGATTGACGGCACGCTCGATCAATCCCTCCAGCAGATGAGCGGGGAGCTGAATATACTCGCTGCAACAATCAGCAAAGTCGACGCCGCGAAAGCCAGGCTGAAAGCGGCGCGCGATCTCGCCACGCAAGACCACGCGAAGATCGCGGCGCAAGCGCTCGAACAGGTCGATGCCGATTTGCGCAAGATCGAAGCCGAACTTGCGGCAATCGTGGCGAAACCCTTTTCTGAACTAGCGGAGCCGGTTCGCGGCGAACTCAGCAGCTTCCTCAAGGGTGAATTTGCAGCCTGCCGGAAGGCGGATGTCGTATGGCGCGCGACCCATCCGAGGTCGAAAAGCGAGTATGAAAGGATGTCCGAGAGCATCGAGAAAACCGAGAAGGAAGACAAAGAAAATCCCTCGGCTTGGAACAAGTTATACATCATCGACGCCGCGAGGATGCAGGGCTATCAAAACCTGGCAACCGGCGGAGCGCCGGAGCACGCGCGGCAGTTAGGCAAGGCCTATGATGCAGGGCTGATCAGCTATGAAAGTTGGGCCGAAGGGGTCGCCAAGGCCGAGCATCGCGGTCAAATCTTCGCTGGTGTCACGCTTGCGCTGACTCTCGCGACCTTCGGGCTCGGCATCTATTTTGAGCCGGTGACGCTTGGGGGTATGGCACTGTTTGGTGCCACAACCGGGCTCGTGGTTGCGACAGGCCCCATGCTGGCATCGAATCTTTATACGTCGTACACGGACTTCGCCGACCCTACATTGCAAGGGTGGTGGAAAGGGACCGCTTATTCCGGTCGAGACATCGCCGTGGCCGGGCTACTCGGCGCTGGACTTGGTGCGGCGCTGCCGGTCGCCGGTAAAGTCCTCGGCGGACTGCAATCCAAAGGCGCTCTGGCTGTTGCGGCGCTCGAAGCCGGCGCCACGCTACCGGATGGCGTCGTGGCCCGCACGGTCAGCAAGGGCGTCGTCGATCTTGCCATTGAGTCAGAGGGCGTAACGATCCGGGTCACCCAGGCTGGCTACCGGGTGATTGGCCGCGCCGGAAACAATGCGTCGGTCGTGCTGGAGGAGGGCGTCTGGCCCGCGGAGCTGGCTGGTGACAGCAGCCTGGGGCAAGGTGCCCGTTTCGATATCGCACATCCGAATTACCCCAGCTCAGTCGCATTCGGCCAGCGCGGTTGGGCGATGATTTCGCCGCAGTCAAAGCTTCCTGTTCAGTTCGGTGTCTGGCCGGAGCTTGCGCTACCCGCGGCCCCTGTGGCCCAGCCAGCCGCCACGGCCTCACCATTGCTGATCGACGCGGCTTCAGGAATGCCCGTCACCGCCATCGCGGGCAGCGATAGCACCCTGGTCCTGGCAGGCGCCAATCTCCCGCAGGGTCTTCCACAGGCCCCGCCGCCGCTGTGGGAGGCTGGGTTCCGGCCGCCCTACATGCTGGGTCCTGGCCCACAGCCATACGGTCTGCTGACCGCACCGCCACCTGACATTGCTTACGTCGGACCGCTGGTGCCGCAGTCGTTTGAGCAATCGTTGACGCAGCAATGGGGCACCGCGGTCGCGCAGCGCGGCACGTCCATGCTTCCCTATGGTGGCGAGGGCAGCGTCTGGGTGCGCATGCCAAGCGGCGAGTGGGGCCTTGCCTACTACCCAAGCCGGCCCGGAGGCGTGCCGGCATCCTCGCTCGTCACCTACGGGGTTAACGACCCAGCCTTCCTGGTTGATGCGCCAGGCGCCAACCTTTCCGCTTTCGTACAGCCGCGTCCTGGTGGCTCCTATCCTGGCCCGCGGAACTTTC
Source organism: Pseudomonadota bacterium (assembly GCA_018240405.1). Taxonomy (GTDB): domain Bacteria; phylum Pseudomonadota; class Alphaproteobacteria; order Acetobacterales; family Acetobacteraceae; genus Rhodopila. The sequence continues at coordinate 64,272 of JAFEFW010000616.1, read as the reverse complement.
CGATGGCGACGAACACAATGTTTGATGCGCTGACCGGCATGACCCACGGCCGGGGTCACAGGGTGCCGCACGCCGCCACGCCACGACCGGGCCCCGGCCAGATGCTCGCCACCGCGGACCCGCGTAACTTCGTCGCTCATCCGAGGAAATACAACGAGTGGATACGCAACAACCTCGAGCAGATGCTGAAGCGCGAAGGCGCGACTTATACCGCGCACGATATCGTCGGGCCCAATCCACGCGTGACGTCCGGCGGCTACCTGATCCCCGAAGCTGAGTTGTTCGTGCAGTACGGGCCTACCGGTGCGCCGGTCCGGGCCTGGCGGTTCCCGCTCGCTGCAAATCCGGCGTACTACGAAACCCTCACCGGCTCGTTCAAGGATGTGCTTCCGCAATTCCGGATCAATCTGACCGACGTGCCGGTGACGCCGGTGCGCCGGTGACTTATGGGGATGGTGCGATAGTTTGCTGAACCTTCACTGGCCGGCCTTGCCCTGATGGCAGTTGCGCTTGCCGCCGCACATACGCCCGACGCCCCCAGTCCACGTGCAGCACTGGTGCTGCTGCGCGCAATTTTGGCAGATCGGGTCTCGCCCTCTGTTGCCTTACCGCTTTTCAAGCCAGTGGAGAATGTCGCTGACACGTCGAAGCTCACCAAGAGCCGCCACGTCGATTTCAACACCGAACTGATCCTCCAGCGTTGCCACAAGGTGCAATGCGCGCAAGCTGTCCAAGCCCGGCAAGTCAGCCAGCCTCGTTTCCGGCGTTACGACCAGGTTCGGCGACTTGCACAGCCGCCGTACCGTTGCGGCAACGGCCTCAAGGGCACCGTATGGCTCAGGATCCTGTGGCACAGCGCGGCTCTCTCCGCTCATTCGGTGTGCAGCGCGAGTGTGGCGGCACACACGGCGAGCCAGCCGGCCGATATGGCAAGCCGCACCTCGCGCGAGTCGGTCGAGGACAGGAACCGGTCCAGGTACCCGCCATAAAGCCCGGGAGCAATGCGTTCCGCCGTCCCGGCACGGTGTGGATCATCCGTCCGCTGCACGCACAGCAGCGCTGACGGGCCAAGTTCGCGGAGTGCGCCATGCAGGGCCAACATCTGAGTTTGATCGATTGTTCCGGACAAGCTCTTGAACACGAATATCCGATCGCCCCTGGAAATATCCTTCAATAGTTTCCGCCGCAGGATTCGCAAGGTGGACCGCCCGACCTCAAGCAGTTCCTGGCGGCCGGCATCGTCCTGTTCCTTCACGCATCCGGTGTGCATCGACACAAACGGCGTGCGCAGGAAGTACTGTTCATGAAACCAGATCAGTTCGGTCGTTTCAGGGTCGCCGAGTCCGTCAAAGCGGCATAGCAGACCGCGAATCAGGTCGCCGACAGGCGCGCCGCCCCAGCGATACAGCGATAGCGGCGGCTCAACGAGGTATTGACGTTGCGTCAGGCTGAAGTCGCAGTCTTCGCCCAGACTTTCGAAACGGCTCAGGAGCGAAGCCTCCGGGCTCTGCATCGTATTCAGCGAACTGCCGTCCCATTCCTTGATGTTCAATTCAAGGACAACAGGACCACTCCAGGCTGGTATGGCCTGCGGCGGCAGTCCCGCATCGCCGGAGGTCCATCGCACTGACCCATTTCCGTGATTTTCCACAGGGTGGAAGCCGTCGACGAAACCGGGCGAATCCAGCGGGACGTCAAAGACCTCTTCGCCGCGGATCCACCGGGCGCCACGCAACAGGACCCCAAGGCGGCGCGTATCGCCGGAGGAGGTCAGGTCGGCCGGAGCCGCAAAACCGGAGATCAGGCGGATTTCCAGGGCCGGCAGGTTGATGTTGAACCGGACGAACGGTGCCTCACTCCGCTCCGCCAATACCCGCGTGCCGTCAACCAGCAGGACGACCGTCATGGCAACGTGAACCCGATGGAAAACGGTTGCGGCTGCAACGTCACCGATCCCTGATAATCATTATGGGCGTCCGGATCCGGCTCTGCGCCGGTGAGGCGATAGCGTGTCAGTATGGCCTTCAGCGCCACTGCGATATGCAACTCGGCAAAACTGCGGCCGGTGCAGGACAGCGGCCCGATGGAGAAGCCGGCCCAGCTTCCAGGCGGCCCGGCCTCCCTGGCGGAATTGAATCGATCCGGCTCCGCGTGGCGGCAGGCATGCCGATGCAGCGTGTGCAGGTGCGTGAAGGTGTAGGAGCCTTTCGGCACGAAGTACCCGCCATAGGTGCGTGCGGTCGTCAGGTAACGGGTAATGCCGGCAGCCTGCGGGTACAGCCGCAGACACTCGCGAATCGCCTGCCCGGTGAGCGGTGGTGGGCAAGGGTCCATGGCCAGGTCGCAGGCTGCCAGTTCACGCCGGAGATCATCCTGCAGGGAGACGTCAGCCGCGAGTTGGCGCAAGAGGAACAGGATCGTTCCTCCTGTAGAGCCCATCGACGGCAGCATCACGGTGAACAGATGCTGATAGATCGGCAGGTCCGCCAATAAAGCGGCCCGGTAGGCAGCGTCGTCCCGCGCCCTGGCGGTATCCCAACCCAGTTCCCGCAGCGAACTGGCAATAAACGGCGCTGCATCGTCGCCGTCCGCCAGCATGTCCAGTGCTCGTGCCAGGAGCGGCGCATAGGCCGTGCGAAGCGCCCCGACCCGCCGCTTCGCATGCAGAAAGAACCAGGTGTTGAAAAGAATTTCGCTCAGCAGATTGCCGGTGTCGAAATAACGCTCCAGCGTCGACAGCACCTCGTTGGGACCCGGCGACACGCTCATCCAGCAGCGGATGGCCGCCTCTTGTGTGGCAAACAATATGGCCGGATTGATGTTGAAGCGCTCGATTGAGCCACAGCCGGCCGGGATCGAGACGAGTGTCTCCACCGCCGGTCCCCACACTGCATCCATCTGTGCCACATGGCGGCGCAGCATGTCTGGCGTCACGTGGCGCCGAATAAGGGCACGCCGCCGTTCGTGGACCGGATCGGCGGCCGCGGTGCAGAACACGGCGTCATCGCCAAAGGCGAGCCGAGGTCCCGTACCGATGGGAAAGTTGCGCTGCAGATCCTGCGTCAGTGTCTGCCAAGCGACATCAGGGTCGGCCACCAGCAGAAAGCGCCGGCCAAGCGCGGGCGGGCCGAACCGCAGCAGCACCAGCGGTCCGTATTCCCGCACGCAGCGAGCATGAAACGCAACGAATCCCTCGGTGCGGATGTCGTGCAGGTGCCCCAGCCAACGATGGCGGATCGGCGGCGACGGCGGCAGGCACTTGCCGACGATGGAAATCCGATCCTGGACAGCGTTCGCCACGGCCTCGCTTGTAAGCTGCAGCAGACCAAGCGTTGCCGACGCCGCCATGGCCGCCTTCAGGCTGCGCGACGCAGGATGGCCGTCGCGTCCGGCTCCTGCGATGGCCCGGCCGGCGGTTCGCCACGCAGCCGGAACGTGTGCCGCAGCAGGGACTGCAGCATCGGCATGACGATGGCTGGGCGCAGGAAATGCGTCTTCGGTCGTGCGCCCGTCATCACCTCCGCCCACTGCCCCAGCAGCGGTGCGCCATGATCTCGCAGCGCTCGCGCACCGGTGTCGAGCAGTCCAGGGTGGCGGGCGCACAACGCGGCGATTCGGGCGCTCCAGGCGAAATCCCGACCGAAAGCGCGATACCAGCGGGCATGGTACACGCTCAGATCGGCCTCGGTCAGCCGGCCCGGGGGAAGCAGGGACTGCAGCGTCTCGGCGGCGATTTCCGCGGCATCCATGGCGTACTGGATGCCCTCACCGGTCAGCGGGTCGATCTGGCCCGCAGCGTCGCCCAGCACAATCAGATGGTCGGCATAGCTGCGCTGGATGCCACCCAACCGCAGGGGCGCACCCTTCATGGCGCCAATTTCGGCGCGTGGACCCACCGCACGGCTGACAAACGGATCGTCCCGCAGCACCGACTCGTGCATCGCACGAAGATCCCCCGTGCCGGCGCCGCCGCCCGGAATGATGTAGAGGCAGAAGTTCAGCTCCTCACGCGACTCCCGGAACAAGGCACAGTAGCCGGGCAGCAGGTCGCGGCGGTAGAACGCCACGCCATCACAGCCAAATGATGTGCTTGGCGCGGCGATATAGGCGCGGCTGCAGACCGCCTCGGCCGGGCCGTCAACGACGCCGAGGCGCCGGGCGAGCCGCGAGTTCGCGCCGTCGGCCGCGACCAGGACGCGGCCCTGCACCGTCGCACCCGCCGCCGACAGGACCGTCCATGTGCCCGCCGTCCGGTCCAGCGTTGCGTCGGCGACGTCGAAGCGTTCCAGCAATGTCGCGCCGGCGGTTTGCGCTGCCACCACGATCCGGTGGTCCATGTCGATCCGGCGGATCGCGATGACCGGTGACGAGGCGATGTGCCCGCTGGAATCACCGATGGCAACCACGCCGCCGGGGCTCACCATGCCGCCGATGGCAGCCGGATGCCCCTCATCATTGGCCATGATCTCTTGCAATACGCCCATGCGGGAAAGATGCATCTGCGCGCGGCTGCAGATCGCATCGCCGCAAACCTTGTCGCGCGGAAACGTATGCCGGTCGAGGAGGGCCACGCGCAGGCCCGCGCGTGCAAGATACCAGGCGCAAGTCGCGCCGCCGGGGCCGGCGCCGGCGATCACGACATCGAAGCGAGGCTGCATCAGGGGCATTCCCATGGCCTATTGCACCCGCATCGTGCCAACGACATGCCGCATCATTGGCAGCGAAAACCGGGCGAATGCACTGAGTGATCCTGCGAGCCCGACGTGGACGAATTCACGCAGGATGGTGCCGACCCGCAGATCATCCATCCCAAGCAGTGCCATTGAGGCGGCGCGCGCCCGGTCGCTGCCCAACCAATAGCGATGCATAGCGCTTCGCATGCTCCCCATGGTGGTGGCGTCACCACTCAGCACCTCATGCAGCATCGCGGCCAGCAGCACGCGCGCCCGCTGACGGGACCGGCGTTCCCGGCCGTACATCGTAAGGGCCTGCGCGATATCTCCACCGCATCCGGCAATAGCCTGGCCAAGGTGAACCGCGTCCGTGATCCCCATCGTCATGCCGCTGGCACTGATCGGGTGGCAGCTCCCGCCGGCATCGCCGACCAGGACGACGCGACCGCGACTTATGCCGCTGACCCTGACGTCGCTGCTGACGAAGCGCAGGCCTGATTGGGCTGTGATCGCGCGCGCAACCGTCTCCCGCAGGACAGGTGGCAGTGCATCGAGCGTCGGCGGCGCGTGCGGCTCCCGTACGGTCCCGTCGAGCCGGCGGTTGAACAGCACCCGTGCGTCCTCGCCGCTGATGGCGTATGCCAGGACGGGGCCGGCGCAGGCGGTAAAAACATGTCCACGGCCTGGGCGCGGCAGCGCCTCGGCTGGGACCCGGTAGCCGGTGAGAACGGCGTTGCGGATCCGCCGGTGATGCAGCCCGGCATAACCGCGAACCGCTGACGCTGCGCCATCCGCGGCGACGACAAGCCGGCAGGTGACGGTCTCAGTCACTGCATTCCGGCGTAGCGTGACGATCGGCGCATCATCGGGTGCATTTAGGCCGCCGACGCGCCAGCCTTGCGCAAGCGTTACCCGGGGGTGGGCTAGCGTGGCGCCCAGTAAGGCCTTGCCGATCGCAGAATGGTCCATCGACAGAGCGACACCGGGCCGGTCTGCCCCGGACAGATAGGGCAGGTCTATGCAGCCTGTTTCGCACGCTGTCGGAAAAACGGTGAAGCCATGCAACCGTACGGCGGCCTGGAAGTCGCTGCCCAGCAAGCCGAGCGTTTCCAGTCCTGCGACGCCGGCCGGGTGGATCAATTCCCCGGCCAGCCGGCGCTCCGGATGCTGTCCCGGCTCCACGATCAGCACCGACCAGCCCAGAGCAGCCAAAGCCGCGGCGGCGGTGCTGCCGGCGACGCCGCCGCCGGCGACCACCACATCGACGTCAGTGCTCATGCCGGGCGCTCCGCGCCGGCGAAGGCGGTGGCCGGCGCCGGAGCGCCAATGCCCGCGTAGAGGCTCGGCGGCGTGATCCGCAGCCGTTCGCGCAGTGCGGATAACGGCTCTGCCAGCAGCGTCTCCCACGGCAGGTCGTCGAGCCAGACCGCCGCCCGGCCACGGCGATAGCCTTCGCGCACGGCTGCCAGAACAGGTACCCCCGGCTGCTCGCGTGCCATTTTCAGGCCCCAGGTGATGGCGAAGAACGCCATGCCCGGATGCCGCGCCTGGGCATAGCGGAACGCCAGCAGGCACAATTCGCCCAGCGGTTCCTGGCCATACCCAGCCAGGACATGGCGTACATCGTGCAGCGTGTTCATTCGCTCCGCGAACCACCGCTCGTCCGCATCCATCGGCCGAGCGCCGCCGGCCTGCCCGAGTTCGGCCATGCCCTCGACTGAGAAGCCGTGCACCGTCATGAAGTCGTAGTAGGCGCGGCCGAGCGACGCGGACGGCAAGGCCGCGAGAGCGCTGGGGTCTTGGCCAAGGACGTCGCGCAGCGAGGGTTGGTCGCGTAGCAAGCGCGCGCCGTCCGGGCTTTGCCGGAACCGGGCAAAGCCCCGCTGGCCGGACCGTCCCTCGGTCGCATTCATGAATGTAGCGGCCTGCACATAATCCTGGCCGCCGGATCGGGCGAGCGCACGCAAGGCACGAAGTGCCTGAAGCGGCCGGATGCGGTTGGCAGCTGGCCTCACGCGCCGATCGCCGACTGGTACCGCACCGGCGGCGTCAGGTTGAGCGCGCGACGCACCGCCTCCAGCGGCTGCGGCAGCATGGCCTCCCAGTCGACGCCGTACAGCCAAGCTGCGCGCCGACCACGTGTGAAGGCCTCCCGCACCGCCGCTCGCGCCCGTGCCCGGCCGAGATCATTCTCTACATGCCGCATACCGCCAAGGCAGAGAATCCACACACCGACATGGCGCATCTGCGCACTGCGGATTGCCAGGATGCAGACTTCGCCCAGCGGCTCCGTGCCATAACCGGCGACGACGTGCCAAAGGTCGTGCATGACATGGGTACGCTCCGCGAACAGCCGCTCCTCCGCCGTTCGCGCCACCTCCGGGCAGCTCTGCGCCAGGTCCAGCAGGCTGGGCACAGCCACGTTTTCTCTTTCCATGAACGCAAGATAACTGCGCCCAAGACTTTCCGCCGGCAGGCGTTCCAGCGCATCACGCTCCAGCAGGCGGTCACGCAGGATGATACGGCGATCGAGGATGCGCCGCCCGACATCGCCGGCGCGGAACCGGGCAAACGCGCGTATTGCGGACCGGCCCTGAGTCGCGCGCAGAAACGCTACGCCGGCATGCAGATCCTTGCCTTCGCTTCTCGCAAGATCCCGCAGTGCGCGAAACGCGGCCACTGGCCGCAAACGCGTATCCGCGGTGCGCACCGGCTCAACATCGACGACCGTGGAAGCCATTTGATTACGTTACGGCTCACTTCGTGCAACTGCAACGGAAAGCGCGCGCCGGTTACCGAGCCTGAGGGCCCAAAGCGGGAAGTAGGTGTTGTACAAACGGTAATCCAGCATGGCGGTGCCGAAGAACACGCCATTGACGGAATCCCGCGGCCAATCGCCATCGGGCTGCTGCCGGGCGGCAAGCCAGTCCAGCCCGCGCCGCGCCGCCGGCAGCAGGTCAGCGGAGGCGCGCAACAAGGCAAGTACAGCCCAACTCGTTGAGATGACAAGGCCCGTAGGATTGCCGACATAGCTTCCCGTCAGACAGCCTGAGAAATGTTCGCCCCAGCTGCCATCGTCACGTTGTGTCATACATAGAAACGAGACGGCGTGTTGAATGGACGGATGATCCGTCGGAAGACCTGCATCACGCAGTGCCGCCACGGCGAAGCCGGTCGCGTAAATGAAATTGATGCCCCAAAAGCCCGCCCACGCACCGTCAGTTCGTTGTGAACTCAAAAGAAAATCCCGGGCGCGCCCGATTGCCTGCTGACAGGCAACGCGCATCGGTGGGTCAACGCTCGTAGGCGCGCATACGATGATATGGTGCAGCGCGCGGATCGCCGATGCCGAGCACTCAATATAAGATCGCTCTGTCATGCAGGCACCGAACATCTCCGACGGGTTCAGCCGCTCAAGAAGCGGGCCTCCCCGCCGCCGCTCATAGGTGCCGAAGCCGCCGTCATCATTCTGACGCGCCAGGAGAAAGCCGACCGCCGCGGTGATCCGGCCAGCCGGCATGCGGTCTTCCGGCGCAATCAGGTGCGAAACGCCGTGACACAGCAGCAGGGCGCTGACCGCTTCCGCGGCGCAGTCGCTGACGGTCCAGCCATGCGCCGGTTCGCCAAAGCACCAGCCGCCAACAGGGTCCTGGCGTCCTTCCTCGAGCACGGCCGACGGAGTGGTCAGCTGCAGTGCGGCGAGACCGGCATAGGCCCGGCGCAGGACGGGATGCTGGTCCAGTGATATGTCGCCGGCCTCGACCAGCGCCTGCAACGCGAACGCGGTGTCCCAGCTCGTCGAGCGGGCGCCCGCATAGCGCAGCCCATCCGCTTCGTCCCGCCAGCACCACGCCTCCAGCCCGGCGATGCTGGCTTGCGTGTCGTCCCCGTTCGGATCATGCGCCCAAAGCGCGAGCGTATTCAGCAGCCCATTCACCGGCGACAGACCCTGATAGGCCGAACCGATCTGCGCCGCCCGGATGCGGGACAGGCAACGCGCCAGCGCGCGCCGCCGCAAGCCAGCGCTGCCCGGCACCTTGTGCCAAACCGGCCCGAGACGGCGCATGATTTCATACGTTATCCGGAGGCCTCTGCCAGGCGGCACGTAGACATCCGTCGCCGCAATCTCGTAGCGCGGCTGGTGGCCGGGGCACGTAAAGCTCGCCAGCTCCTGCCGGAGCGTCTCGCCCAGAGGCCCCAGATCCGCCTGCAGCCGGATCCCGGTCAGGTACGCCATGCCAAGGTAGATGGCGCGCGTGTGGCAATACAGCCGGTCCGCGGCAATCGGGAAGGATGACGGCAGCAGGAAGAACTCCGCCGGACAGACCGTCAGCCGGTCGCGCTCGTATAGGCCCAGCAGTACCAGCCAGAACCGTCCCCAGCTTGGCAGCGTACCAAGGCCCTGTTTGTGCCGCCGGAGCCAGACGGTCGCATCATGCAGCAGCGCACCGTCCGGCGGTTCATCCAGCAGGCGGGCCGCGACGTACACCAGCGTCGTGACGAACAGGTAGGCGTGTGACTCCGGATGCAGGCCCCACCCGCCGTCCGGGCGCCGTGTGCGCGCGAAATGCCGCAGGATCAGCCGCCGCCGGTCTTCCGGGATCGGACGCCGCATGACCGCGTAGGCCAGCACCACCTGCGCGGTGATCACCGGGCACCAGACGACCTCGCCCTCCCAGCAGCCCGCCGTACCCTGTTGCGCCAGCAGCCGTTCCGTCCCACGTGCCGCCGCCGCAGCCCAACCCGTCACGACGCCGGCTTGCGCGCCACGACCAGCAGGCCGGGGGTGAAAATGCCCGCCTGTCCGGCCGCGACCACGACCTCGCCACTCTGCTCCAGTAGCCGCGCGACGGTCGTGCTTCCGCGCGGGGCAACCCGCAACGCCTCCAGCACGCGGACGGCGGCCGTGGTGAAATGCTTGCCGATACCCGAGGAGCGGCGCAACGCGAACGGGTTCTTCGCCGGTTCGAGCCGCTCGAGCCAGGACACCTCGCTGGCGAGGAATCTGTCCTCGAACTGCAGCAGCTCCAGCCCGGCCTCCACGACCGCGGCTTCGACCTCGGCGGCAGTCGAAAGGTGGACGATGCCGGTGGTGAACTCGATCTCCGCCCGCAGGCGGCGGTGTTCCGGCTCTGCCGGATCGAAGCGGGGCGTCATGGCCCACTCATAGCTGGCCAGCATCCCGCCGGGTTTCAGGACGCGCGCCACTTCCGCATAGGCGCCGGCAAGGCGCGGGGCGTGAACGGTGGCCTCAATGGCGTACGCGGCATCGAAACTGTCTGCCGGAAACGGCATAGCCATGAAGTCGCCCTTCACAACGGTACAGCGCGCGTCCAGCCCGGCGCGGCGGTTATGCAGGCGCGCACGCTCGACCTGATAGTCGTTGTTGTTGAGTCCGGTGATGTGACAGTCGGCAAAGCGCGCGATCGTCCGCATCGGCCCGCCAACGCCGCATCCGACGTCCAGCACCTGGCTGCCAGGCACAAGGCCCAGCCGCAGGGCAAGCCACTGCTCATGGCGCAGAATCGATTCACGAAACGTTTCGCCGCGGGCACGCGGCGCGAAATGGAACGACTGGCCCCAGCCATACTCATAGAAATCCGTAACGAGATCATAATATGTGTTAACGACGGATGTATAGTCGCGCCGGCGCTGGTCCGCCTGACCCTGATAGAGGGCGTGGTAGCGGTCGACGGACGCCGACACTGCGTCCGGCGCCGCAGTGCCACGCGCAGAGCGCAGCAGGCCGGGCGTTCCGTGGTCGGCCGGCCGCCCGCTCATGCCCGCGCCGCCATGCCACGCGTGACGAAGTCCTGCCACGCATCTTCGATCGCCGCTTCCACCGGGGTCGGCTCAAAGCCGAGTTCGCGACGGGCTTTGGAGATATCGGCCTGGCGCGAGAGACGCAGGAGGCGAAGCGCCGCCGGCGTCAGCAGCGGCTCCCGGTTCGGCGCAACCAGCCGGCCCAGGCGGAGACTGACCGTCGCGACACCGCCCATCACCGCCGGCGAGAGCCGCAGCGGCCGCCGCCGCGGCAGGGTTATGCCGTGGAACGTGTCCATGATCTGGTCCATTGTCCGGAAGCCGCTGGAAAAGATGTATTTCTGGCCCGCTCGTCCGTTTGCCATCGCCAGCCGGTGCCCGCGTGCGATGTCCTGGGCCGCGACGAACTCAAAACCGCCCGCGATGTACGCGGGCAGCCGGCCGCGCGCGTAGTTCAGCAGCACGCGCCCCATGCGGGATGGCTTGAAGTCGTTCGGTCCCAGAATCGCCGTCGAGGTGGCGATGACAACGGTTTGTCCTTCGGCGCAGGCCTTCAGACATTCATGTTCCGCCGCCGCCTTTGTCTGCTCGTATGGCAGATGCGGCTCCAGCGGATTGAACGGCTCCGTTTCATCACTCGGTGTGCCATCCGGCCGGTGGCCGACGGCGCTGAAGGAACTGGTGACGACGACCTTGGTCACGCCCGCATCGGAGGCTGCCTGCAGCAGCAGCCGGGTGCCGATGACGTTGCTGGTGAATATCTCCGCCTCTCGCCCCGGCATGGTCGAGATACGGGCAGCGCAATGATAGACCTGCGTGCAGCCGGTGACCGCACCGGCCAGGAAGCGGCGATCGCGCAAGTCGCCGACCACCGCATGGACGCCGAGCCCATCGAGAGTCGCGCGTTCAGCGTCGGCGTGCAGCATGGCACGCACAGGCTGGCCGGTCGCCACCAGTTGCCGCACCAGGTTGGCACCCAAATGCCCGCCCGCACCGGTCACCAGAGCCAGTCCGGCCGCCGGGCCCTCAGGCTGGTTCATGCGTCACATTCGCCGGCATGGCGTGCCGCCGCCATTGGTCGATGATCACCTGCTGGAACGCCGGCACCGCCGGATTGAGCTCGTGGCCGGCGGTATCGGGATAGCGCTCGAACGCTTGCTGCTCAGCCTGCACCATCTGGCCGTCCTGCGACAGCAATGGCGTAATCAGCAGCCGCTTTGCGAGGCGCATCAGGATGCCCTGCAGGGCGCGCGGCATCGGCCGGCGCAGCAGCGGGATCTGGACAGCGTCGAAGTAGAAAATGAAGAATGCATGGGTCGTGCGAGCGTCCATCGGCAGGACAAAGCACCAGTGCTTGATACGATCGCCGGTGTTCGACCACTGGTACGGGTACTCGAAGCACAGGTCCATGCGATCCACCCGCGTGCGCGTGCGGTCGACGAAATGCTTGCTGATGCGGCCGTCGCCGACCAGCACGTCGTAGGTCAACCGGACCTGCGTGCCGACCGTTTCAAGGCTGATCAGCTTCGCGTCGTTGAATGGTCGGTATTTGCGGTGAAGATGCGCGTGGGTGAAGTCACTGACGTTCTCAATGATCATCGAGAAGTGCGATGACCAGACAAAGTCGGCGGCGACCGACGCCCAGGGTGCTGGTGCTTCAAGCTCCGGAATTTCCGGCATGGGAGTCTGAGACGCGCGCGCGGGCGCGCCAGGAAAGATCCAGATCAGGCCGTAGCGCTCCCGAACCGGGAACGATCCGACACGAATCCGATCAATGGACTTGCCGAACGTATCATGTGCAACCGAAACGCATCGGCCTGATGTATCATAGGCCCAACCGTGATAGGCACAGACCAGCGTGCAGCCTTGCACCGCCCCGAGTGACAGCTTCAATTGGCGGTGCGCGCAGCGGTTCTCGATCGCGCCCACCTTGCCATCGGCGCCCCTGAATACGGCGATCGGCCGGTCGAGGAATTTCGTTTCGATGACCTGGCCCTGCCGCAAGCGATTGCTGCATGCAACCGGATACCAGTGATCGGGATGCAGGCCCGCCGCCCGCGCCATCTGACGGCGGGTGCGCGCATCCGCAAAGCTCGGCGGCGTGACAGTCAATGCGGCGCCGCGGCGCCCTGGGCGAGCGCCACCAGGTCGGGCTTGAAGTTGGGCAGGCGCGGAAGCCGTGAAATGACATGGATGTCCGCCGGCATCATATGCGCCGGCAATTCCAGCCGGAGTGCATCGCGGATCGCGCCGCCGGCGAGGTCGACGCCACCCGACTCCACGTAGGCGACGAACGCCACTTCGTCCCCATCCACCCGGGTTATTACGGCGCAATCGGCAACGCCCGGAATCCGGTGGAGGGCCGTCTCGACATCGGCAGGATCGGCGCGCAAACCGCGGATCTTCACCCGCCGGTCGCGGCGCCCGACAAATGTCACCAGCCCGTCCTTATCCATGCGAACCAGATCGCCGGTGTGGAAGATGCGGGCCTGTGGATCGGCAGGATCCGGCTGGAACGGGCCCGGCAGTACCGCGCCGTCGCGCCACATGCCGCTTGCGATCGAACGGCCACGCACGACAACTTCTCCCACCTCGCCTTCGGGCACCGGCGCGCCGTACTCATCCAACAATGCAATGGACGCCCGACTGGCAAGGTAGCCGCATGGCAAGCCGTTGCCGGCCTGGACGCCACGCGGGACGAACCAGTGGAACAGTACCATCGTCTCGGTGGAACCCAGGCTGACGCGGATGTGGCAGGTTGCCGGCAGGACAGCGCGCAGCGCGTCCACTGTTTCCGCTGTGACCAGTTCACCGAACAGATCGACAATCCGCAGGCTTGCCAGAGCCGCATCGATCCCTGGCACGCCGCACAGGCTGCGCAACACTGACGGCACGAAAGCCAGCACCGTGACCTCCGCCATGCGCAGCTTGCGCAGTGCCGGCCCGATACCGTGCTGGCGCAGATCGGCGATGTGGAACGTCGCGCCGGTGAGCAACGCGGCCAACGCCTCTCGCGCACTGCCGCCGCCAAGCGAGGCAAGGCCGACAATCCGGTCATGCGGCCCGATGTGGCACGCGTTGATGTATTCCGCGAGCGCCGCCAGAAACTGCCGCTGCGAGAACGCCACGCCCTTCGGCTGGCCGGTGCTGCCGGATGTGTAGATGACGCCCGCCGGAGCATCGACGTCCACCGCGGTGTCCGGGGATGGGGACCCGGAATCACCCTGGAGCGGCACGGTCAGGCGCACCAGCGTGTCCGCGAGGCTTGCAGGCGGCTCAATGCCTGGACCAACGATGAAGGCGGCGGCGCCGCATTCGCGTAGGATCGCCTCCTGCCGGTCCGGCGGATAACTAATGTCGACCGGCACGATTGTCCGGCCAGACGCCAGGCACGCGAGAAAGGCAATCGGGAATGCAGTGGTATTGTCCAACAGCGCAGCAACGGCGCTCCCGAGGGGCGTAGCGTTGTTAAGCCGCGCCGCCAGCGCATCGACCGCGGCCTGGACCTGGGAGTAGGTCAGATGGGTGTCGCCGTCGTCGATCGCGAGCTTGTCGGCGTGCCGTTGAGCCACCGCCCGAAAGCGGACGATGACCGGCTCGTCTATCCACTCCGCGAGAAAAGGCTCGAATGGTACGTCAACCGGCCCACCAAGATCCACCGCGACCGGTCGTCGAGCAATCCAGGTTGGCGCGCCCGTCGGCACGGCCTTTGCTGCGTCATTCTCCATTGCTTACAAATAGCCGGAATTATGCGCGGACGGAACCGTTCTTGCCGCCACCTTGAACTTCGCAGGCTCCGCCGTGGTGAGCGCCGTATGCGATGTTGAGTTCGGCCATTTCCGCACCGGTGACTTTGATGCCGGCCGGGAACGGTGCGACGCGCGCTGACAGAGGGGCTGCATCGCCCGCACGGCCACGGCGCAGCCAAGCTGGTTCAGGACAGTAAGCCTCATGACCCGGTCACCAACCCTGGATCGGGTGATGCATACACCGGTCACGGCCGCGCCCGCGGTACGACATTCAGCTATGCGTAATGCGCATCGGCTGGATCAACGTGCCCCCGGGCCACGCATAGCCCGTCATGTCGAAGCGCTTGTCGCTTCCGCAAGACGCTGTGGCGCACGGCGCCTGGCGGGTGGACACGGCAGCGCCGCGTGCCGAGTTGCAGGGACCGTCTGGTTCCTGCCGCTCAGTCTGTGTCGGGCCAGCCAGGAGAGCGCCCGCCTGCATTGATGCTGATCAAACCAGCCTTGCTTTCTTGCGCGTATACATAGCGTAACAACATGTCAGCGGTGCATGGCAAGATGCAGCCAAAATTTGCCGGCGTCCCAAGCGTCATCCATGGCAACGGCGCCGTCGCCTACGTCATGCAACATGTCTGCGGCGGCGTGATCGGCTATCCGATCACCCCGTCCACCGAAATTTCCGAGCTTTATGAGGCTTTCCGCGCCGCGGGGGGTCACAACGTCTGGGATCAGCACCCGTTCTTCTTCGAACCCGAAGGTGAGCACTCCGCTCAGAGCGGCGCGCTCGGTGCCGCGCTCACTGGCGGAAAATACGTATCCAACGCCTCATCCAGCCAAGGCATCCTGTACGGGTTGGAGTCCCATTATGTTACCGTCGGCAAGAAGGTTGGCGGCTTCGTGCTGCAGGTGGCGGCACGCGTGGTGTCAAAGCACGCGCTGAACGTCATGGCCGGCCACGACGACGTCTACGCACTGCTATCGTCGGGCTACACCATCCTGTTCGGCAGCAATCCGCAGGAAGCAGCCGACCTCGCCGCCATCGCCTACAAGGTCAGCGCCCTGTCGCTGATACCGGTCGCCAACGCGATGGACGGGTTTGCCACTAGCCATATGCTGTGCGAGGCGTCACTGCCGGAACCGGAACTGCTGAAGGAATTCCTGGGCGACCCGCAGGGCCGCATCCCCTGTCCGACCGTGGCGCAGGAAATGCTGTTCGGCGCCAAGGGCCGCGTCTTCCAGTTGCGCACCTATTTGGCGCGACACCAGGCGGATTTCGTCGCCGCTGACCTCGCCGAATTGCGCACCTACCTGAACGGCGCCGCGGAGCAGATCGAAGCCGACAAGGCCGGCGCGCTGATCGGCAATACCTTGGGCTGGATTCCCGAGGAACTGCACGGCGCGTGGCGACGACAATGGCTGAACGCCGACGCGAAGGGCACAAGGCCACGGGTTCCGGCTCTGGTCGACGTGAACAACCCGGGCCTTACCGGCGGCGTGCAGAATCAGCCGGACTTCCAGGCGGGCGCCGCCGATCACCGCACCCATTTCGCTGCCGCCGTACCTGGCTTCGTCCGCCAGGCCATGGCGGAGTACAGCGAACTTACCGGGCGCGTCTACAGGCCGGTCCATACCGTCCTGTGCGATGACGCCGAGTTTGTCATGGTCGGTCTCGGTTCCGTCACCGACGATGCCGAGGCGGTGGCTACCTGGCTGCGCGGCCAGGGCATGAAGGTCGGCGTGGTCTCGGTGAAACTGCTGCAGCCCTTCCCCGAGGGCGACCTGGTGGAGGCACTGCGGGGCAAGAAAGCTGTGACGGTGCTGGAGCGCTCCGACGTGACCGCGCTGACGCAGCTGGTGACCCAGGCACTGTTCCGTGCGCGTGAGAACGCGGACGGCGCCCGCCATGTCGGAATTCCGGCCATCGACAGGCTGCCGCGCCTGAGCACGGCGATCTTCGGCCTCGGTGCGCACGATCTGCAGCCACGGCATCTCGTCGCCGCCTTCCGCAACATGGAAAAGCCCGACAGCGCTCCGCTGGTCTACCTTGGTTCGCAATTCTTCAGCGATAATCCATCCGACCGGATGAAGCCGCTGCAGGAGAGGCTGAAGGCAGCCTATCCGGAAACCGCGCTCATGGCGCTGCAGACTGAACCCAACCCGGTGCTGCTGCCCGACAGCGCCTTCCGCATCCGGTTCCACTCGGTTGGCGGCTACGGCACCATCGCAACCGGCAAGTTGCTCACCGATATCCTGGCCGGCGCGTTGAACATGCACTCCAAGGCGGCGCCGAAATACGGATCGGAAAAGAGCGGCGCACCGACCAATTACTACATCACGCTCAGCCCCGAACCGATCAAGATCACCAACGCCGACCTTGAGGACGTTGAGATCGTTGTCTCGGCTGACCACAAGGTTTTCAGCCACGCCAACCCGCTGCGTGGCCTGACCGAGGGCGGATCGTTCATCCTGCAATCTGATCAGAAGCCGCTGGATGCCTGGCGCGACCTGCCGGCGCATGCGCGCAAGACCATCCGTGATCGCAACATCCGGGTCTACGTCATTGACGCGTTCGAGGTTGCCCGCAAGCACGCGCCGACACCGGAATTGCAGACCCGCATGATGGGCATCGCTTTCATCGGCGCGGTCTGCGGCCATGTCGACCGTATTGCACACGACGCCTCGGAAGAGGTGATGCTGGAAAAGATCCGCCAGCAGATCAGCAAGAAGTTCGGCGCCAAGGGCGGCCCGATTGTTGAAAGCAACATGGCAGTGATGCGCGAGGGCCTCCATGCGACGCAGCGCATCGACTACGCGCAGCCGGGTTTCGCCGAGGTCGAGCACCACAATGCCGCAGCCAGCAGTCGCGGCGTGGCGATCTCGGCAGCGATGTGCCGGGCGGCCGCGCCGGTGGCGGCGTCCGGTTTCCTCGATCGCGGCTACTACGACGACGCGGTCCTGAGTCCATTCCGTGACGGCACCATCGCCGAGGCACCTGTGATGCCAGGCACTGGCCTGTTCATGCCCGCCGGCAGTGCGGCGTGGAAGGACAAGGGCCTGTTCCGGCTGCACTTCCCGGAATTCCACCCCGAAAAGTGCACCGGCTGCATGGAATGCGCCATGGTCTGCCCGGATGCGGCGATTCCCAACACAGTGCATGAAATCCGCGACCTGCTGCTGATGGCGATCAGGCAAGTCGACGTCCCGGAGGCGCAGCGCGAGGCGATGCGGACCGAGGTGCCGACGCTTGCCGATGCAGTGCGCGACATCTACCGCCACGGCGGAGACGGCAAGCCGTTCCACATCCTTGTTGCGAACGCTGCCGCTGCAGTGGAGACGGACAATCCGGTCTTGCACCGCAACCTTGGCCGTGTCGCGGACGTACTGGCCGACTTCCCGGTCGCCCGGACCCGGCCGTTTTTCGACGCAATGGAGAACACGAAGCCGGGCAGCGGCGGGTTGTTCTCGGTCGGTCTCGATCCGTGGAAGTGCAGCGGCTGCCTGGAATGCGTCGAAGTCTGCGGGCCCGGCGCGCTGACCGAACAGAAGCAGGATGCCGAACACCTGGATCGCCTGCAGGCGCGCTTCGAACTGCTGAGCAAGACGCCGAATACGCCGGCGCGCTTCGTCGCCGGCGCCACCGGTCCGGATGGCGACGCCAAGCGGTTGATGCTGGATCGTGACAACTACTACGCCATGACCGGCGGTCACGGCGCCTGCCGTGGCTGCGGCGAGGCGACCGCGATTCGGCTGGTGATCTCGGCCAACCGAGCGCTGCACGAACCGCGGCGGCGCGAGCATGTCCGCGACCTGGAGGCGCTGATCCAGAAATTGCAGGCGAAGCTGCCGTCCATCCAGGACGACAGGGCGCGCCGGGATCGCATCCAGCGTACGATCGAGACGCTGGAGAAGCGGCTGTACCTGTTCGAAAGCGGGCCAACCGGCAATGGCCCGGCGAATGCGGTGATTGCCAACGCTACGGGATGCAGCAGCGTCTTTGCGTCCACCTTCCCGTTCAACCCGTATACTGACCCCTGGGTAAACAGCCTGTTCCAGGACTCGGCGCCGCTGGCGAAAGGCATCTTTGAGGGTCTCAGCGCCTCCGCGGTCAGCGATTACATCGCGCTCCGCACCGCCCGACTGGAAGTCGAGGATGCCTACCACCCGCCGACGCATGATGCGTTCATGAAATTCTTCCGCTGGAGCCAGTTCACGCCGGAAGAGCTTGGCCTGATGCCGACGATCATCACCATCGGCGGCGACGGCGCCACCTATGACATCGGCTTCGGCGCCCTGTCGCGCATCCTGACTACTGACACGCCTGTGAAAGTGGTGGTGCTGAACTCCGGAGTCTATTCCAACACCGGCGGCCAGGCGTCTACGGCCAGTTTTGCCTCGCAGGATTCGGACCTGTCGCGCTTCGGCCCGGCCCAGAGCGGCAAGCAGGATGACCGCAAGGAGCTTGGGCTGATCGCGGCGTTCCATCCGCATGTTTTCGTGGCCCAGACCTGCACCGCGCTGCAGGGTCATTTCATGAAGAGCCTGCTGGCGATGCTGAACTACAGCAACGCGCCGGCGCTGATGGACATCTACACACCGTGCCAGGCGGAGCACGGCATCGGCGACGCCAATGCCGCCGAGCACGCGCGGATGGCGGTGGAAAGCCGCATGAACCCGGTGTTCATCCACGACCCGCGTCACGGCGACACGCTGGCGGAATGGTTCTCGCTGGACGGCAACCCGGACGTCGAGAAGGATTGGGCCACCAAGTCGATCGAATACGTCGATGCGGACGGCAATGTGCAGCTGAAGGATGTGCCGTTCACACCGGCGGATTTCGCTTTGGGTGAGACGCGCTTCAAGAAGCACTTCCGGCCGCTGCCGGAGGGTGCGGACGCGTTGCCGGTGCACGATTTCATTACGCTCGCGCCGGGTGTCCGCGAGGGCAAGACGCCGTTCATCTGGGCGACGGACGAAGACCGGCGCCTCGTGCAACTGCAGGTGGACTTGCCGATCGTGCATCTGGTGGAGGATCGGAGGAAGAACTGGCGCACGCTGCAGCACCTCGCCGGACTGCCAGTGGCGCGGTCCGAGGCTGAGCACCACGCGCTCGTCGCCGATTTGCAGCTTCGTTACCAGACCGCCGTGCAGGAACGCGAAGGCGCCATCGACAGCATCGCCAAGGCGATGTCCGAACTCGCCGCCGCGTCCAACGCGCCACCCGCCGGCGTGGTCGCTGCCGGCCTGTTTGGCGGTGCACCCTCTGTCCCGGCGACCGCACCGGCCGCGGCGTCTACCGCCGTAGCGGACAAACCGCTGGTTGCGCTGGCTGAATCCGACATGCCGAAGTGCTCCAACTGCAAGACCTGCTACCAGGACTTGCCGGAACTCTTCGAAAAGACCCGCATCGTCGTGGGGGGCGAAGCCAAGGAAGTCGGCCATCTGATCCCCGGCGCGCTGGAGCGTGTGAAGCCGACGCCGGACTTGGTCGCTCGCATCGCGCGGGTGGTGGCCAACTGCGACTCGGAGATCATCCGATGAACGCGCCCGTCACCACGCCGCCCAGCCGGCTGGAACGCTTTCTCCAGGCTACACAGCAATTCGAAGTCACCAGCGCGGAGTTGGAGGAGTTGGCGCAGACACATGAGGTCGAGTTGTTCGAGAAACAACTCGCCTTGCTGAAGCGCCGCCTGCTGGCAGAACCGACTGCGTTCCGTCAGATGTTCATCACCGACGGCATGAATGCCATCGCCTGGGAGTTCCGCCAGGATACAATCGGCGCACGGTTCACGCAGGTGCTGTGGGACATGCTGCTGCGCGAAAACGACATGGCGACGCTGCTGCAGCGCTTCATCTGGGCGCTGCCACTCAGTTTCAAACGCAAGTTCATCCGCGCGATCGACGAGCACCTCGGCGACCGCTACCCGATGTTTCGCGGCCTGTCGAAGAACTGGCCAAGCGGCAACGGCATCCCACCGTATATGCGGCCGGCGGATGAGCGGGCGCAGGATTTCGGCCTCGTGAACCAGGGCTACCTTGGCTACAGGGGCCTGGGCTACACCGCCCGTGAGGTGGATTTGTTCGTCTGGCTGGAAGTGCTGCGCGACAAGCAGTGCGACGACCGCCCCTGTGAGATCGGCATCCCCGTCGAGGGCCGTGAGGCAAGAGGCGGCTGCCCGGTCAAGATCCACATCCCGCAGATGCTGAACCTGCTGGGCAACGGCAAGTTCAAGGAAGCGCTGCAACTCATTGAAAGCTGCAACCCGCTACCGAATGTCACCGGACGGGTCTGCCCACAGGAGCTGCAGTGCCAGGGTGTCTGCACCCTGACCGGTCATCCCATCGAGATCGGCCAACTGGAATGGTTCCTGCCGCAACGGGCCAAGGCGCTCGATCCCGAGGCAGACCATCACGCCCCGCCCGGCTTCACCGATCCCTGGGTTGCCGCGGAAAAACCGCCGATCGCCGTGGTCGGGTCCGGCCCGGCCGGGCTGATCAACGCGTACCTGTTGGCCTCGGAAGGCTATCCGGTGACGGTGTTCGAGGCGTTCCATGACCTCGGCGGGGTGCTGCGCTATGGCATTCCAGAATTCCGCCTGCCCAACCAGTTGATCGACGACGTCGTCGGCAAGATCGGCTTGCTCGGAGGTCGTTTCGTCCGCAACTTCGTCGTCGGCAAGACGGCGACGCTGGAGGAACTGAAACAGGCCGGGTTCTGGCGTATCTTCGTCGGTACCGGCGCGGGCCTGCCGCGCTTCATGAACGTTCCGGGCGAGCACCTGCTGAACGTGATGTCGGCGAACGAATTCCTGACCCGCGTCAACCTGATGCAGGGTCACCAGCCCGGTTTCGAAACGCCGCTGCCGGAGACCAAGGGCAAACAGATCATGGTGATCGGCGGCGGCAACACCGCGATGGACGCCGCACGCACCGCGAAGCGCCTTGGCGGTGAGGTCACCATCGTCTATCGCCGCACGCAGCGCGAAATGCCGGTGCGCGTCGAGGAACTGCACCACGCGCTGGAGGAAGGCATCAAGCTGATGGTGCTGCGCGCGCCGAACGAATTCATTGGCGACGATAAGACGCATCAGGTGACGCATGCGGTCCTGGACGTCATGGAACTCGGGCCGCCGGATGCATCCCGCCGGCGCAGCCCGGTGGTCACGGGCCAGACCGAACGCATGGCGGTGGACCTGGTGATCATGGCCCTGGGCAACACGCCGAACCCGATCGTCAAGGATGCCGAACCGTCACTGCAGACGACGAAATGGGGCACCATCGACGTCAAGGGCGGCGGATCGCAGGCGACCTCGATAGACGGCGTCTACTCCGGCGGCGATGCGGCCCGCGGCGGGTCCACAGCCATAAGGGCGGCGGGCGACGGGCAGGCGGCGGCGCGCGAAATCGTCGGCGCATCGCACTTCACCGCCGCCGAGGTGCGGGACCTGATCGCCAAAGCCGACCGTTACACGAAGCTGGGCCAGGCGCCGTCGAAGATCCTGGAAAAGATCGAACTCGCCGACGGCATCATTGAGTTCGTCATCCAGGCGCCGCTGATCGCCCACGCCGCCCGGGCCGGGCAGTTCGTCCGCGTGCTGGCTTGGCCAAAAGGCGAACTGATCCCGCTGACACTCGCCGACTGGGATGCCACGGCCGGGACCATTACCCTGGTGGTGCAGGCGCTAGGTCGCAGTTCCGCGGCCATTAACGCCATGGAGGTTGGCGAATGCTTCACCGGTATTGCCGGGCCGCTGGGGCTGCCGAGCGCGCTGCATCGGTATGGCGACGATCAGACGGTGGTATTCACCGCCGGCGGCGTTGGCCTGCCGGCGGTCTACCCGATCATGCGCGAGCACCTGCGGTTGGGAAACCATGTCACGCTGATCTCCGGCTTCCGGTCGCAAACCCTGTCGTTCTGGACCGGCGTCGACCAGCGACTTGGCCAGTTGCAGACCGAGTTCGATAAGCGTCTGGACGTGATCTACACCAGCAACGACGGCAGCTTCGGCGTCAAAGGGTTCGTCACCGCGCCGCTGCAGGAGATGCTGGAGGCGAACACGGCCGGCAAGGGACGGCGCGTCGCCGAAATCGTCACCATCGGTCCGCCGCTGATGATGCGCGCCGTCAGCGACCTGACCAAGCCGTTCGGTGTGAAGACCGTCGCCAGCCTGAACTCGATCATGGTGGACGCCACCGGGATGTGCGGCGCCTGCATGGTGCCGGTGATGGTAGACGGCAAGCTGGTCCGCAAGCACGCCTGCATCGACGGGCCGGAAATCGACGCCCACGCCATCGACTGGGACAAGTTCCTGCCGCGCTTTGGCCAATTTAGGGCGCAGGAGCAGCGGAGCATGGCCGCACATTGCCCGCAGGATCGGGGTTGAGATAGCCAGCCGCGTAGGCAGAACCAAGCGAACGTCCATCCCGTCGGCGCCTGGCCCGCAGCGTGGCGTTGCCTTGACGACGACCCGCCAAACACGGTGGCAGGACCGACGTAGGCCGCGAGGGCGGGAACGGCGGCGTTGCAGCAGCGCTCCAATGCTCGCCCGCGGTCGATGCAGCGACCGGCTCGGGGCTTTTCAGTTCCATCCGCAGCTCCCACCTCTCCGGATAACTGGCTGGCAGCCAAAGTCACGGATGGTCGCCCGTCGCAGCCACAACGGAGCCGCATCTCCTGTGCCTCAGGATCAACGTCCGCTCGGTATTACGCCCGGTGCCCCAGCCCTACCCGACCCGCGGACGTCGATCCGCGCCAAGGCGCTGGCGATCGGCTTCGATGCGATCGGCTTCTGTCCGGCACATCTGGCGCCCGCGGCCCGGGAACGCCTGACCGCGTTCCTCGCCGCCGGGCGGCACGGCGACATGGGCTGGCTGGACGCGCGCGCGGATCAGCGTAGCCATCCGCAGGCGCTCTGGCCGGAGGCACGTAGCGTCATCGTCCTTGGTACCAACTATGCGCCGGCACAGGATCCGCTAGCGGTGCTGGCTCAGCCCGATCGCGGCGCGATCTCGGTTTACGCGCGGAACCGCGACTACCACGACGTCATCAAGGGGCGGCTGAAGCACCTGGCGCAATTCATCGCCTCCCGCTTTGCAGCCGAGGTGAAGGTGTTCGTCGACACCGCACCAGTGATGGAGAAGCCACTGGCGCAGCAGGCCGGACTTGGCTGGCAGGGCAAGCACACGAACCTGGTGTCGCGCCGCTTCGGCTCCTGGCTGTTCCTGGGTGAGATCTACACCGCACTGGAGCTGCAGGCGGATCAATCCGAGCCCGACCGGTGCGGCACCTGTACGCGCTGCCTCAACGCCTGCCCAACCGACGCTTTTCCGGCGCCGTATCAACTCGACGCCAAACGCTGCATCTCCTACCTGACCATCGAGCATCACGGCCCGATTCCCGAAGCGTTACGTCCACTGATGGGCAATCGTATCTACGGCTGCGACGACTGCCTCGCTGTCTGCCCGTGGAACCGGTTTGCCACACCGACAACGCACCAGCCACTGATCGCGCGCGACGACCTGACCGCGCCGCGGCTCGCCTGGCTCGCTGGCCTTGATGACGCAGCATTCCGCAATCTATTCAGCGGGTCGCCGGTGAAACGGATCGGCCGGAACCGTTTTGTCCGCAACGTTCTGATTGCGATCGGTAACGCCGCGCAGCCGTCCTTGCGCCCGCACGCCCTGGCTCTGGCCGGCGACCCGGACTCTGTGGTCGCCGACGCAGCGCGTTGGGCGGTCAGCCGGCTTGACGCAATGTCAGAAGAACCAGCGGGACAAATTATACAGCATGATCCGGTAGCGCATGATCGCGCGTGCCAGGACGGGATGTCGCAGCGCCGGTAGCAGCGTCATGCGCAGCATGGTGCGCCGGCGTGGCGGCAGGTAGCCGGAGATCAGCCGCAGTGTGGCAATCGCTTCCTGCTGCTGCTCCGCCGTGCCGCTCTCGATCGCCTTCCGTGTATCGCTCAGGACGCCGGGAAAGAAGCGTGGTGCGATCAGGTCACGCACGAAGAACCGCCCGGCTTCCGGCGCATCGGGAAAGCGCTGCATCAGCTTGCGCATGTACTGCCGTCGGCTGGCGGCGCGGCCTGCATCGTCCGGCCCGGCGGAGCGTTCGCGGCGCCAGGCGCAGACCGGGTCGGGAATGTGGATGTTCTCGTACCCCGCCTGGAACAACCGGACGAACAGGTCGTCATCCTCATACGCCGCCAGGCGCTCATCGCAGCCGCCGACCGCCAGGTAGGCCTTGCGCGAAATGAGCGATGCCGACGGAAACACATTCATGTCGTTACGCAGGCAATGAAACAGGTCGCGCTTTGGATGCGGCCCCGGCTGGCCGCCGAGGTAGCTGCGGATCAACATCGAACCGTCGCTGGCGATCTCATCCACGTCACCGTAGGTCCAGCCGAGTTCCATCGGCCGCTCATCCGGAAACGGGCCGAGCAGGACCTCCAGATGGTTGACGTACCAGATGTCGTCCTGGTCGAGGAATGCGATGAGGTCACCATGCGCATGCTCGACGCCGGCGTTGCGGGCCGATGCCTGGCCGCCGAACGGCCTGCGGATCAGCCTTAGGCGCGGATCTGACGCCGCCATCTCCTGCACGATCGCAGGGCCGTCGTCGGTGGAACCGTCATCGACCACGATGATCTCATCCACCGTGCGGGTCTGCCGCAAGATGCTGCGCAACGCCTCCCGCACCACCGGGCCGCCATTGTGCAGCGGGATGATCGCCGTCACCAGCAGTTCCTCGCGCAACGGATACGGCATCGGTTCCGGCGCGATCTGGCGTTCCAGGAACTCCATGTCGACGAGGCAGGTTTCTGTCGTCACCAGGTCACCCCGGCGCAATGCATCGCGCGCGGTCTCGGCGACCTGCCGCAGGAAGCGCGGCGCCAGCAGTTCGCGCCCGTAGAAGCGGCCAAAGGTTGGCTGGTCCGGAAAGGCGTCGAGCAGCTTGCGCGCATAGATCATGCGGCTTGTCGCCATGCGCGCCGAGAACGAGGAGCTTCCGGTATAGACCCGCCACTGGCCCAGCGGCTCCTCGAAATAGATGTTGTGATAGCCGGCAACGAACAGGCGGACGAACAGGTCGTCATCCTCGTAGCCTGATAGACGCTCATCGAAGCCGCCCACCGCCTCAAACGCAGAGCGCAGGATCAGCGAGGCGGATGGCAGAATGAACATGTCCTCCTGCAGGCATTTGTACAGGTCCAACTTCGGATGTTCGGCGCTGCCCAGATTCAGCGCGGCCCGGGTATGCAGACGCCCGTCGGCTCCGATCTCATCGAGGTTGCTGTAGGTCCACCCGATCTTGCGGTGTTCCGTGGTCAGGAACGGTCCGATCAGTTCGCTCAGATGGTTCGGGTACCAGATGTCATCCTGGTCCAGCAGCGCGATCAGACTGCCACGCGCGTGCCGGATGCCGAAGTTGCGCGCCGAGGATTGGCCGCCATTCTCCTTGTGCAACAGTGTCAGCTTGTGGGTCGCGGAGCAGCGCCGCACGATGTCGGGCCCGTCATCAGTGGACCCATCATCCACCACGATCACTTCCGCGGCGGGCAGCACCTGCGCAAAGACGCTGTCCAACGCCTCTTGAATGTAGCGCGCACCGTTATACAGCGGGATTATGACGGAGACGGAGTGGTCGGCGGCAGCCATTGCGCGCCCTTAGCATGCGGCCCCGGCACGGCTCAACAAAACAACAAGACGCGGGTTGCAAAGCCGCCTTTGACCTGCGGGTGCCTCGGGCTTAACAACCATCCGGCACCGCCAGGCTGAACCGGCGCGTCCAGCACCGAGACCGGATCGTCCGCCGCCACGGTGACCGAAGGAACCCATCGCCCGCATGCGATCTTACAACCTGCTGCGCCTGAAAACGGCGCTGCGTCAGTACCAGGAGGTGCATGATCGCACCGGCAGCCGGGTGCAAGCCGCGCTGTTCCTCATCCGGTTCGTGCTGGCCAAGCTGCCGCTGCTGTTGCGGCAGGCGGTGCAGCTGACCAGGCGCGGGACGGTCATGAAGGAAATCGAAGCCGCGCGCGCCGGCATCGCCGACGGCGTTCCCTTCCTCGGCATCCGCGTCTCCGGCGGCATCGGCGACTACCTGACTGTTGCCCGGTTCGTGCGCGACCTGTCAGCCGTCGCTGGAGGATTTGCCTTCGATATCTACTGCACGGCGCCACCCCGCGCGGAGTGGGTGTTCAGCGCCATTCCCGGCCTGCGGTCGTGCCAGAACGATGTGTTGTTCGACGCGGCGATGCGGCAGTACGACCTGGCGCTGTGGGTGGGTGCGTTCGTGCTGGTGCACGAGGACGTCGCGCAATGGGACCGGCTGCGGCGCCGGCCTGGGCTGGCGCAGGCGGCTGAAGCCATCGTGCGTTACCGGCCGAAGATCGACCTGTTCATCCGCAATCACCCGTACACGGACGGTTTCCTCGGCCAGAAGGCGGTATACTCCAACGCCACGCGTGCCACCTATCTGCACCACATCGCCGGCATCCCCTATGGCGGCGACCACTTCCCGGTCGACAGCGACACCGGCGCGCCGGAACGGTTTGGGCTGGCGCCAGGGCGCTACATCACCGTGCATAACGGGTTTGATCCGGGTTTCGTGGTAACGGCGGAGCGGGCGACCAAGTGCTACCCGTATTTCGGTGCGGTCATCCCCCTGCTGAAGGCACGGCGCCCGGACCTGACATTCGTGCAACTGGGCGCGTCCACCAGCGACCGGATCGCCGAGGCCGATATCGACCTGCTGGGCCGCACCACCCTGCGTGAGGCCGCCGGCGTCCTGGCAGGGGCGGTACTGCATATCGATAACGAGGGCGGGCTGGTGCACGTGGCGCGGTGTCTGGGCGTACGCAGCGCCGTCGTATTCGGGCCCACGCCATCGAACTATTTCGGCTATCCCGGCAACATCAACATTGATCCAACCTTCTGTGGCGGCTGCTGGTGGATCACGCAAAGCTGGATGAACCAGTGTCCCCGCGATTTCGACACCGCGCGCTGCATGACAGAGCAGCCGCCCGAGGCTGTCGCCGAGGCCATACTACGGCGGCTGGCGGAAGCCGCACCGGCGGCTGAAACACCGGACCGCATGCAGCCGGCAGTACCGTGACGCCATTGGTCGCGGCGACGCGCCGGCAACCCTCGCTCATCACGACGTGGACCAAGCGGTGGCACCGGCAGGGCGAACCCCACGGGCCTTGGCGCTGGGTTGCTTCTTGCGTCCTTCCCACGCCACGCGAGGCGGGCAGCCGATCGGGCGCCGTAAGGCGCGGATGGCGGACCCGCGACCGTCATGCCGTTGAAGCGAGCCGCAACGGTGGGCTGGGGGATGCATCTGCCCCCCCGACGGGCGCGGCCTTCGTATGAACCAGAGCAGTCCCCCGACGGATGAGGCCGTGCTCCGCATCGCGCGGTGCCTGATCCGGTGGCGGAACCGGCTCGCACCGCCAGGGTCGCCCCAAGCGCGCCTGATCCGGCGCCTCGTGACGCTGCTCCGCCCGCCTCCTGACGAGGCCATTGTGCTACGCCGTGGCTTTCTGGCCTGGGACGAACCGCGGGCGCGTGTCGCTACCTGGGACGGCGCTGCACCGCGCGGCATGGTGCTGCCGCCGCGACCGCGCATCCTGATCCTGAAGCTCGACCATATCGGCGATCTGGTTGTGGCCATGCCGGCGCTGCGGCACTTGCGGGCTGCATTTCCCGAAGCGGCCATGACATTGGTTTGCGGCCCATGGAATACCGACCTGGCCGGCGGCAGCGGCCTGTTCCAGGGCATCGCCGCCTTCGATGCCTTCGATCCGAACCGCCAGATCGCCATCCCGGACGCACCGGACCGCCTGGCGCGGTTTGCCGCGCTGGAACTCGGCCCATTCGATCTGGCGATCGATTTGCGGCACGATTCGGATACGCGGCCGCTGCTGTTGGCCGTGGACGCGACATGGCGGGCGGGCTTCCAGGCTCCCGCGGCGGCTGGCAGCGCGAAGCTGGACCTTGTGCTTCCGGATAGCCAGGACGCGCTGAGCAGGGCCGGCCTCACGCCGCTGCATGCCGGCGTCCGTCTGGAAATGCTCGCTGCCGCTGTCGCTGCCACGTTCGCCCGTCAGTCCGCTCATCCACCCCGGCAACCGGCAGCCGATGCATATATCGTCGTGGCCCCGGGTGCCGGCGCTCCGGTCAAGCGCTGGCCTTTGGAGCGCCTGATGGCGTTGGCTGCGGCGTTGATCGCCAGCCACAATGTCACAGTGACAGTAATCGGCAGCTCCGGCGACGGAGCCGACGCCGAGGCGCTGACAGCCTCGCTGCCGGCCGGGCGCGTGCGGGACCTGACCGGTTCGTTGCCCCTAGCGGACCTGCCGGAACTCCTGCGCGGCGCACGGCTGTTTATTGGCTACGATTCCGGTCCCTCGCATCTTGCCGCAAGCCTGGGCGTGCCGACAGTTTGCGTGTTCGCTGGCGTCAGCGACGCAGCCGTCTGGCACCCCGTCGGGCCGGCGGTCATCGTTGTCGCTGGTACAACCGGCTGCTCGCCCTGCCGGCTTACCCACGCCTCGGACTGTCCGAATGAACGCGCCTGCCTCACCGCAATTGATGTAGAGACGGTGCGCAATGCGTGCGAACGCCTTATGACGCTGCCTGCATGAACCAGCTACCCGACCCGCTGTCGCCCGAGGACCGTTTCCGCACCGGCCTTGCCATCCGCATTTATCGCGTCCTGCTGGGCCGCGCTGCCGACCACGGCGGATTGCTCGATACCGTGCACCGTCTGCGCACCGGCGTGCCGATTGCCACGATCGTCGATGTTGTCCTGAAATCCGAGGAGTTCCGCGCCGCGCACCCGGTACCGGCGACGACCACGCAGGAAATCGACGTGCTGTTCCGCAGCGCCTATGGCTACGCGCCGCCGGTGGTTGAGCGGGGTCTGCCGCCGGCCGGCTATGCGGCCAAGCTGCTGTACGCGGCGGAGCGGCGGGAGCCGACCAGCATCACCGATACACTGTACCCGCAAGGGTTCGATCCCGCTGACGACAGCCTGTACAGACTGTGGGCGGACGATTTCTTCGCGCCCAATGTCCGGGCGCTGCAGGCCGAGGCCGCGCACTGGCCGCCCACGATTGCCGTCTCCATCGTGCTGCTGGGCGGTTGGTCCGCGGGGGCGCCACTGCAAGCGACACTCCGCTCACTGGCCTCGCAGGTGCATCAGCGCTTCGACCTCGTCGCCGCCGGCGGCCGCAGCTTCTGCGCCGCGGTCACCCAAGCGCTGCCGGCCGCCACGACTGTCCTGGTCCGGCCGACTCCGCTGGCGGACGCGCTAAACGCGGCCAGGGGCAAGTGTCGCGGCCGCTTCCTCCTGGTGGTGCAGCCCGGCACCCGGCTCGCGCCCGACGCTGTCTGGCACATAACCCGGGCTGCCGACGACGATCCATCAGCGGCGGCGCTGCTGCTGGATCATGACCATATTGATGGCCGCGACCTGCGGTCCGCGCCGACATTTCATGCCGGCTGGGACCCGGAGGTGGCGCTCTCCCGCACAGACTGGGCGCCGGGAGTGCTGCTGCGTACCGATCTCGCTGCCCAGGCTGGAGGCGCGGATCCAGACGCGGCGGCCGCCGGCTGGCCCGACCTCGCATTGCGCGTCATCGAGGCGGCGGGGCATGAGCGCGTACGGCACGTCGCGCGCCCATTGCTGCACATTCCGAGAGCCGGCACGCTGATCACCCGGTTGCCGGCCAGGCTGGCGGAGCGGGCGCGCCACCAAGCGTGGGAGCGTCTGGTCACCCGTCGCCTTGGCGTTCACGAAGGGAGTCCGCGCCTTCTTCCAGCCGATCGGCAGTCAGGCAGGCGCGTAGTCTATACCGTGCCGGCACAGGCGCCGTTGGTCTCGGTGATCGTGCCGACGCGGGACCGGGTAGACCTGCTGCGGCCCTGCATCGACGGTCTGCTGAACCGGACCGCGTATAAAGCACTGGAAATCATCCTGATCGACAACCGCAGCGAGGCGCCCGAGACCCGGCAGTACCTGCAATCGGTCGGCCGCGATCCGCGCGTCCGCGTGCTGCGCCACGACGCGCAGTTCAACTGGGGGGCAATCAACAACATCGGCGTGCGGATGTCACAGGGAGAAATCCTGCTGCTGCTCAACAACGACACCGACGTGCTTCAGGCGGACTGGCTCGATGAACTCGTCGGGCAGGCGCTGCGGCCCGAGGTCGGCGCGGTCGGCGCCAAACTGCTGTACCAGGACCGGACCGTGCAGCATGCTGGACTGACCCTTGGTCCCGACGGTCACTCCTTTCACCGCTTCCGCCATGTCGCCGGCAACGTGCCCGGCTACCGCGGCGAGTTGGCGATGGTGCGTAGTGTCACCGCCGTCACCGGCGCCTGCCTGGCCATGCGTCGCGCCGTGTATGATGAGGTCCAAGGGATTGAGGAAGCCGCGTTGACCGTGACCTGGAGCGATGTCGATCTCTGCTTCCGGATACGGGCAGCCGGCTATCGTGTGATCTGCACGCCGTTCGCGCCGTTGCTGCATCTGGAACTGGCCACCCGTGGCGCCGATGACACGCCTGAGCGCGCCGCGCGCGCGGCGCGGGAACGCCAGTTCATGATGCAGAAATGGCCGGCTCTTGCCGATGAGGATCGGTTCTTCAACCCGAGTTTCCGTCTGTGGGAGGAGGAGACGAGGCTGGCCTGTCCACCTCGCCAATTCCAGCCGGCCGGGCTTCGGAGGACCGCGGGTTGACAATGTCAAACCCGCCGCCCGACCCGATTCTGATTGGTAACGCCGTGCTGGCCATCAAGGCCAGGCTCGCGCCGCAGGGGTCACTGCGCGAAAAGGCCAT
Source organism: Pseudomonadota bacterium (assembly GCA_018240405.1). Lineage (GTDB taxonomy): Bacteria > Pseudomonadota > Alphaproteobacteria > Acetobacterales > Acetobacteraceae > Rhodopila. The sequence goes on along the minus strand of JAFEFW010000616.1, from coordinate 33,243 downwards.
ACGGCTTCTCACGCGTCCGTTGGTGCGCCGCATGCTGCGGCACCGAGCGGATGTCGTAACGACGGTGCCAGATGCAGGCACGCCGCAGCCGACGGTGGTGCGCTGGCACGGCCTGCAGGAACGCGCCGGCGACCTGCCGCGGCAGCCGCGAATCCTCATCCTGAAACTCGACCACATCGGCGACTTCATCGTCGGCATGCCGGCGATCGCCCATCTGCGCGCCGCCTTTCCCGACGCCAGGCTGACGCTGGTCTGCGCGTCCTGGAACCGGCCCTGGGCAGAGCGCACCGGCTGGTTCGAGCAGGTGGTACAGTTCAACCTGTTCACCCAGCGCAACGCCGACTGGGGCGGCACGACGCCGGAGCAGTTCAGCGAGTTCGCGGCGCTGGACCTCGCCGGCTTCGACCTCGCCATCGACCTGCGGCACGACCCGGATACCCGTCCGCTGCTGGCGATGGTGGGGGCGAGCTTCCGGGCCGGCTTCTGCGCACCCTACGATCAGGGCGGCTCGGCGCTGGATATCGCGCTGCCGGATGTCGAGCACGTGGAGCCGGAAAAAGGCACCGGCCAGCCGCTGCACGCCGAGACGCGCCTGCTGCTGCTGGCGATGGCCGTCAGCGCGACCTTCACGCCGGCGCCACCGCACCCGGCCCTGCGCCTGCTGACCGGGGGGTCATCCGGTCGTCCCCGGCCCTATGTGATCCTCGCGCCCGGTGCCGGGAGCCCCATCCGGGTCTGGCCGGAGGACCGCCTGGCGGCTATTGCCCACCGCCTGCTGGAGGTTACCGCCGTCGACCTCGTTCTGACGGGTGGACCGGCCGAGGCGGACTCGGCGGCACAGATCGCGGCGGCGCTGCCGGCGGAGCGGATTGTCAACCTCTGCGCCACGTTGCCGTTGGCTGATCTGCCGGACCTGATTCGCGCCTGCAGCCTGTATGTCGGCTACGACACCGGCACCACGCACCTAGCGGCGGCGCTGGGCGTACCAACGGTCGCGCTGCTGACCGGCGTCCCCAACCTGGATGTTTGGTATCCACTCGGCCGGCATGTCCGCGTGGTGGCTGGGCGGATCGCCTGCTCGCCCTGCTATCTGCGGACAGCGTCGCAATGCCCGTACGGCGTACCGTGCCTGACCGCGATTGGTGTTGACGATATCTGGGCGGCCTGTGCGGAAGCACTGGGAGAAGCCGGCTTGCTGCATAACACGCGCCAGACGACGCCAGTCTGAAGCTGGCGTCGACCGGCGCCAGTCCCTGCCTCGGCAAGCACGGGTTGCCGCAGCGCGCGAGTCCGATAGCACGCCACCGGCAATCACCGGCTTCGGCCTCCCGATCCGTAGGTCGCTATGCGGGCCAAATAATGGGCTTGGACGTCCGCCGAAGCTGTCATGCGGCAGCCTCTTGCTTTTGCTTCCGTACCGGTGGAACATGACGCGAACACGCCAGATCGCGTGGCGCGTATGCAACAAAGACGCTATTTAGTGTTTTGTGATTGCGGCTCTTTCTACATCTGGTTTGCCTCGAATCCATCTGCCCTGTCAGGAGGGGTGACGTACTGATGACGATGCCGAGGGAGCAGCCAATGGATATGCTGATGGAAGCCGCCGTGCTCGACGCCGTTCAGATGCCCGGCCGGACCATGGTGCGGGTCGACCGCTCCCGCGACATCCTGCTGACTGATTTCGGTAAGGCCACGCTGACCGACCGCTACCTGATGCCAGGCGAAGAGTTCCAGGACCTGTTCGCCCGCGTCGCCTCCCAATACGGCGACGACCGGGCGCACGCCCAGCGCATCTATGAGTATATGAGCAAGCTGTGGTTCATGCCGGCGACACCGGTGCTGTCGAACGGCGGCACCAATCGCGGCCTGCCGATTTCCTGCTTCCTGAATGAGGCGTCGGACAGCCTGGAGGGCATTGTCGGGCTGTGGAATGAGAATGTGTGGCTGGCCTCGAAGGGCGGCGGCATCGGCTCCTACTGGGGCAATTTGCGCTCGATTGGCGAGAAGGTTGGCGCCGTCGGCAAGACCTCGGGCGTGATCCCCTTCATCCGGGTGATGGACTCGCTGACCCTGGCCATCTCCCAAGGTTCGCTGCGCCGCGGATCGGCGGCGGTCTACCTGCCGGTCTGGCACCCGGAGATCGAGGAGTTCGTGGAGATCCGCCGGCCCACCGGCGGCGACCCGAACCGCAAAGCGTTGAACCTGCACCACGGCATCCAGATTCCCGACGACTTCATGCGGGCGGTTGAGGCGGACGGGCAGTGGGCGCTGCGCTCGCCCAAGGACCAGTCGGTGGTGCGGATGATCTCCGCGCGCTCACTGTGGATTCGCATCCTGACAGCGCGAATCGAAACCGGCGAGCCGTACCTGGTCTTCTCCGACCACGTAAACTCCGCTCGGCCGGAGCACCACAAGCTGGCGGGGCTGGAGGTGAAGACGTCCAACTTGTGCAGCGAGATCACGCTGCCGACCGGCCTCGACCATCTGGGGCGAGAGCGCACCGCCGTCTGCTGTCTGTCCAGCCTGAACCTGGAGAACTGGTTCGAGTGGGAGGACCACCCGACCTTCATCGAGGACGTGATGCGCTTCCTCGACAACGTGCTGCAGGATTTCATCGACCGCGCGCCGCCGGGTATGGAGAAGGCGCAGTATGCCGCGATGCGTGAGCGGTCGGTGGGACTGGGCGTGATGGGTTTTCACTCCTTCCTGCAGGCCAACGGCGTGCCGTGGGAGAGTGTCGTCGCCAAGGTCTGGAACAAGAAGATTTTCAGGCACATCCGCGAGAAGGCGGATGAAGCGTCGATGAAGCTGGCGCAGGAGCGCGGGCCGTGCCCGGATGCCGCTGAATACGGCGTGATGGAGCGGTTCAGCCACAAGCTGTCGATCGCGCCGACAGCCTCGATTTCAATAATTGCCGGCAATTCCTCACCGGGCATCGAGCCGATCGCGGCCAATGTGTTCCTGCAGAAGACCCTGTCGGGCAGTTTCAGCGTACGCAACCGGCACCTGCAGAAACTGCTGGCGGAGAAGGGGATGGACACCGATGAGGTGTGGTCGTCCATCACCACAACGCAGGGCAGCGTGCAGCACCTGGATTTCCTGAATGAGCAGGAGAAGGCGGTCTACAAGACGGCGTTCGAACTGGACCAGCGCTGGATCATCGAGCACGCGGCGGATCGCGCGCCGTTCATTTGCCAGAGCCAGTCGGTCAACGTGTTCCTGCCGGCCAACGTGCATAAGCGGGACCTGCACCAGATCCACTTCCAGGCGTGGAAGAAGGGCGTGAAGTCGCTGTACTACTGCCGCAGCCTGTCGCTCGCGCGGGCCGATACCGTCAGCGAGAAGGCCGTGGCGCCGCAGGCGTTTGTGCTGGCGAAGAGTCGGCTGGTGCCGGACGGAACGGAACTGCCACTGGCGGCGATGGCGACGGAGGGTGGTGCGTCGACGGATTATGAGGAGTGTCTGGCCTGTCAGTGATTGGTTCGGTGATGAAATAAGGAGTTGTCCTGTACGAGTGGATCGATGCACGGCCAATTTCAGGCTCGCATACTACACAAGTAGTGTTTCACAGAAGATGGCGGCGGGACAATAGCATTTCGGCCACGCCGTTCGACCCGCGTCCGAACGGAATTGCGGAAACGCGTGGTGATTTCTGAATAGCGTCATTGGTCACTCGATCAGATAGCCTTACCGTTACCGGGCTCACCGGTGCGATCTGCGCCTGTCTTAAGGAGATGGCCATGACGTACAACCAGCTGCGGACAATCCTCTTGTGTTTTGCATTCGCTACGAATGTCCACAGCACCTTCGCAGACTCGGCTCTGGAACGAGGCGCTTATCTGGTAGAAGGTATCGGTAACTGCGGCAATTGTCATGCGCCGCAGGAACCATCCGGCGCGGAGCCTCTAACGCCTCTCTCAGGTGGCCCGCCGCTTCCTACCCCGTTCTTCACGGCTTATGCGCCTAACATTACGCCAGACAAGGAGACCGGGATCGGCGGCTGGACTGCTGAGCAAGTGGTCACGGCGCTCCGGGATGGACGAACGCCTGACAACCGCGTCCTTCGGCCTCCAATGCCCGTGCCGTTTTATCGTGAGATGTCCGATGATGACGCACACGCAATTGCCGTGTACCTGCTGTCCCGGCCGCCTGTCGCCAACAAAGTCCCGGCGTCCCAGTATAAGGGACCTGTCCCAGCCAGCTACGGCCCACCGGTCAATCACGTTGTTGCGCCACCGCGAACGGACAAGGTGGCGTATGGTGGTTACCTGGGTAACCTCGGGCATTGCATGTTGTGCCACACGCCGGTTGGACCAGACGGTCAGCGTGATTACGCGAAACGATTGGGCGCAGGCGGTTTCGTTATGCAGGGCGTGTTCGGCCGGGTCGTGACCGCCAACATCACGCCCGATCCAGAAACCGGTCTCGGACAATGGACTGATGAGCAGATTGCGCATGCGCTGACAACTGGGGAACGTCCAGACGGAAGGCGGCTGGCATCTCCAATGCCGGTCGCGTACTTGAGCCGCATCAGTTCCGATGACGTCGAGGCATTAGTAAGCTGGTTGAGATCATTGAAGCCAATCCGCCACCAAGTTGATCGGCAGTAGCGCTGCACGCGAAGCATGAGACGATCGCGATGGAGGGATCGCTACTGGCATTCGTGATGCAATCGGTGGCGGAGGGCTGGCCGCCCTGCGGCTAACCCGATCGGGTTAGGACCAATGTATTCTGGGTGATTGGCATTCGGCGATTCATGCTTGCGTTCCTCCCGGGATCATCCAGGTGCGCTGGCACGCGACCAGCCACAGCGGCGAGCCTACCACCGTCCGATATCGCGGTAACGAGAGAGTTCCGGCGAAACCGCGAAATTGGTAGGCGGACAAGCATCTTAGAATAGTGACGGAGGCCGACTGTGTTCGGTTTGCCTGGTGGCACGGGGCCGGATGCGGCGGCCGGCAGTCCGAGCGGTACCGGCAGTGACGTTGGTTTCGAGAGCACCCCGACCCAAGGTGGCGAGACCAAAGGTCAGGTCCATCTCCATGACCGCCGGAGGGTGCGCTACGGGTGAGGCAACCGGCCGCGACCCGGCGGTTAGTCCCTCTGGAGCGCCGCTACCCCCGCCCCTTCGCCCAAGCCAACTCCGCCCGGCCGGTATCGGCATCCTTCGCCAACTCCAGCAACGACCGCTTATACTGCGCCGCCTTGTCCGCCTCCCCGGCCGCGTCCGCCGCCCGAGCGGCGCCGTAATAGCCGCGGAAGCGGTGTGGATCGCGGATCTGCGACTGCTCATATTCCACCAGCGCCGCCGCGGGCTGCCCAGCCTCCAGGAGCATGTCGGCCAGCAACTCGCGCGCCGGCAGGATACGGCCTGGCGTGACAATGTGCTTTTCCTGCTTGTCCTCACGGTTGGCTGCGTCGCGCATCATCGCCAAGGCCGCCGCCGTGTCGCCGCGCGCAAACGCCGTCCACGCCTCCGCGGTCGTCACCTGGATACCGACCTCGGTGGCCCAATAGGTGCTTCCCGCTTCGGCCAAGGCCTTCTGCACGATCCGCAACTGCTCCGTGTCAAGGGCGGCCGCGTTGACGTCGCCGGAGCGGGCGGCCCCGATGGCCCGCGCGAACAGCGGCAAGGCATTCGCGCCGTATGGCTGCAGGCGGCTGTCCGGCGCCGGCAGTTTGGCCGCGCCCGCCCAGTCGCCGCGCTCGACCAGCACACGCGCCGGCATGGCTGCGCGCGCATAGGCCGTGGCGGGAGGCACAGGCGCCGGAACGGTCACGGCGAACGCGGCCTGCATCGCGGCCAGCGCCGCGGCGTCACGCGCCATCTGCAGGTCGGCATAGACCATGTAGTCGCTGGCATGCTGCGCCTCGGAATACTCACGCCCGGTCAGCGCTGCGGCGAAGGCGCGCTGGTTCGCCGCGGCCGAATCCGGCCAGGCGCCAACGCGGGTGAAGATGTGCGACGGCATGTGCTGCGCGTGCGGTGCATCGGGCGCGATCTTCGCGTACGCAATGGCCGCCGGCAGCCCCTGGGCGGCGATCGGCGGCGCATCGAAACTGTGGATCAGGTAGTGCGCAATACCAGGGTGATCCGGATGCTTCGCCAGTTGCGGCGTCAGGATGGCGACCGCCTTGCCATAGGCGGCATAGGTCTGGTCCGCCTGGGACTGTGTGCCGGCGATGTAGAGGGCGCTGAAGATCTGCGCCTCGTCATCATCGGGATACTTCGCGGCAAGCGCCTGGAACGCCGCCGCGCGGTTGATCTGGCGTATCCGCTCGGGACGAGCGGTGAAATCCTGATAATATACGGCAACGGCTTCAATATAGTCGCGCTCGCGCTGCGTCTTGGCGCCGATCGAGCGGCCTTGTTCGATCGCCGCCTGCGCCTTGGCTGCACTGTCCGGCGTGGCGCCGACACCGGCGAGCGCATTGTTCATCATCAGGGCGGCGATGCCCCAGCTGGCGATCGCACAGCCTGGATCCTTGGCCAGCACAGACCGGAAGGCCTGCTCGCCGGCGCTCCACCAGAACGAGTGGAGCATGGCAACGCCGGTCGCGAACTCATCCTGAACGGCCGGTGAGCAGGAATTCGCGAATGCAACCTTTCCCACCTGGGAGAGGCCGCCATGCGCATGCTCATCATGCGCGAGGACCGGTACGGACAGAGCGGTGCAGGCTATCAGAGCAGCGGCAGAGAGTCGCATGGGACGATTTCCTGATCTGTCTGTAGTGGTTGATCCTAGTGCAGGCAGCGGAGCGACGATAGCACTGTTGTCGTAGGCAACATTATTGGGCACGCCTGGCTGCAGTTCCGCGCGTCAGAGTTTTCGCCTGCGCGACCACGCCTGGTTCGCGGCTTACTGCCCGTGGTCGTTGCAGCCTTTGCCAGCCACCGCTCACCGGCAACAGGCGGTACGCTCGTAGTCATATTTACGAAGTGTAAAGATTTTCTGGCCACGATGGGTTCTTGGTTTAGCGGACCCATAGCATGCCAGCGCATCTTCGGACATCACGCTGCCGCGTCACCTCAGCGGATCTGGCCCGCCGCGACATCATGAGAATGGCGGCAGCCCTGTCAGCGGCAGCAACCGGCGTCGTGTGTCCTGCCCTGGCCGCAGACCCCGATTGCGTACGCATCGGCGGCACCGGCATGGCCTTGGCAACCATGCGTGTGATCGGCCAGGACTTCACGGCCGGTGAACCCGGAACGACCGTGGACGTGATGCCAAGCCTGGGAACCAGCGGTGGCCTGTCGGCCCTGGCTGCGGGGGCCATCGATCTGGCTTTATCGGCACGGCCGCTGAAGGACAATGAGAGTGGCAAAAAACTCCAGAGTCAGGCTTATGCCCGTACTCCGCTGGCGTTCGTGGCCCATCAGAGCGCTGCTGTCGACCGGATCACCCTGGATGCTGTCGCACGCATCTTCAATGGCGACCTGACGACGTGGGCCAAAGGTGGCCTGATCCGCCTGGTCCGTCGAGAACCGTCCGATGCCGATTGGTCGCTGTTGCGCAGCCTGTCCCCGGACATGGCGCAGGCGGTGGAGGCTGCCTTGCAGCGACCCGGACTGCTGACTGTGGCGACCGACCAGGAAAACGGCGATGCGTTGGAACGCATGACCGGATCCTTTGGTATGATGTCGATCGGCCAGTTGCGCGCGGAAGCCCGTCACCTGGTACCACTCGCACTCGATGGCGTATCGCCGGAGGTCAATGAACTGGCCGTCGGACGCTACACGCTGTTGCGTACGCTCTATATCGCCTGGCGTGGGCCGATATCGCCGAAAGCGGGCCGCTTCCTGGCATTTCTGCACAGCGGGCAGGCGGCAAGCCTTTTATCCAAGCTTGGCCACATCCCGTTGCTGGACCCCAATGTATGATCAGCGCTCGAGGCCGCGTTGATCCTGCGCTGGCGCGCCTTGTCACTGTGCTCGCCGCAATCGTTTCGCTGGCTCTGGCAATCATCGTACCGGCCGCGTATCTGCTGTCGGCGCGCGCGACCATGCACGCATCGCTGCAATTGCAAGCCAATCTGGCCGGCAACAGCATTACGCAATTGGCCATAAACAATCCCGAACTGTGGGTGTTCGAGAATGCCCGCCTTCGCGGCCTGTTGAGCCTGCTCGGTCCGCTGTCAGAGCTGGACCAGCGGCTGGTCTTGCTGGCCACCGGCGAGGTCATCGCCGAACAAGGGGACCCGCTAGCCGGGCCGATCATGACGGTGGCCAGTCCCATCTACGACTCCGGCGTTGTGCTTGGCCGGGTCGAGGTGCGGCGTTCGCAGCATTGGCTGCTGATCAACACGTTCCTGGTTGCGGTCGCGGCGGGCGCCGTTGCCCTGACAACGTTCATGGTCCTGCGCGTGCTGCCGTTACGGCTGCTCCAAGGCGCCCTGGCGCGATCGGCGCATCTGGCGACGCATGACACCCTGACCGGGTTGCCGAACCGCGCCCTGTTCCGGGACCGCCTCGACCTGTCGCTGGCCATGTCGCGGCGGGAACGCCTGTCGCTGGCGGTGTTCTATGTCGATCTTGACCACTTCAAGGACGTCAATGATACGCTCGGTCATGCCATCGGCGATCGTCTGCTGGTGGCGGCCAGCGCGCGCCTGCGTGCCTGCCTGCGCGAGAGCGACACCCTGGCGCGGCTGGGCGGCGATGAATTCGCCATTATTCAGGTTGGCGTGCGGCAGGTGGCGGACACCGAAATCCTGGCGCAGCGCCTGGTCGATGCACTGTCGAGCCCATTCGAGATCGAGGGGCACTCAGTCTCGGTCAGCACCAGCGTTGGCGTGACGGTGCGGGGTGAAACTGATCTCAAGTTGATGACGTTTGATGCAGGCATCCTGCTTCAGGAAGCCGATGTCGCGCTGTATCGCGCCAAGGAAGACGGTCGGGCGACCTATCGCTTTTTCAGGGCCGAAATGAACGATGCGTTGCTGGAACGCCGTAAGCTTGAGGCTGACATGCGGGAGGCCTTGGAGAAGGGTGAATTCCTCCTGCACTACCAGCCGCAGTTGAGTCCTGACACAGGGCGGATTATCGGCGCCGAGGCTCTGATCCGGTGGCCCCATCCGCGCCGTGGCAACGTCGCGCCTGATGCGTTCATTCATGTCGCGGAGCAGAGCGGCCTGATCATGCAGATCGGCGAATGGGTGCTGCATGAGGCTTGCCGGCAGGCAGCGGCGTGGCCGGATCTGCCGTCTGTGGCGGTGAATGTCTCGCCAATACAGTTTCGCCGTCCCGGCTTCGTTGATTTGGTCGAACGTGCCCTGCGGCAGGCAATGCTGGCGCCGCAGCGGCTCGAGATCGAGATCACCGAAGGTGTTTTGATGACCGAGACACCCGAAACCCTGTCAATCCTGAACCGCCTGCACGATCTTGGCGTCAAGATTGCCATGGATGATTTCGGCACCGGCTACTCAAGCCTCGGCTATCTTCAGAAGTTCCAGTTCGATAAGATCAAGATCGATCGTTCTTTCGTCAGCAGACTGGGCAGCGACCAGCGGGCCAGCGAAATTGTCCGCGCCGTGCTGCGCATGAGCCATGCCATGGGAATCAAGGTGACCGCGGAAGGCGTTGAGGATCAAAGGCAGGTTCAGCTCCTGCAGAATGAGGGTTGCGAGGAAATCCAAGGTTTCCTGTGTGGCAAACCCATGCCCGCAGCACAGTTTTCCAAGCTGCTGTGGCAGCAACAGCCCGCGGTGAGGTCCAGCAGAGGGTCAGCACATGATCCATCCGGGCTGCACCTCGATAGCCACTTGCCAGCGTAGTCCCAAACCGCCTCCCGCCACTGAGCCGGTAGTGGGTTCCGGGACCGCGCGACGACACCGACGTCACTTGCCTGGTTGTGCAGTGGCACCAATGTTCGGGTCCAGACCCCGGTGCTGCGCGCTGAGCCGAATGCGGCAGTCCGCGTAGTCGCGGGTGCCGAAGATCAGTCCGTACGACCGGCACTGTTTGTCATCGACATCGGCAAACGTAGCCGGGTCGCCCAGCGGCACCGCCGGGCTTGCCGGCGCAGCCCCCTGTGTTGCGGGAGCGCCCGGAGCAGACGCAGTCGCCGGCGGCGTAGACTGCCAGAACGGTCGCTGCACGGGCGCGCCGGCGACACATCCGCCACGGAAGCTGGTCTCGCATGGCGCATATGGCGTGCACGCGGCCAACACGGCGATGCCGCCACCCAAACACACCGCCAGCACAGCGCGCATCGCCATGCGGCCGGGCACCGCAGCAGCCGTTTCGGCGGGCAACCGATCCTCCACACTGCACATCCTATCAGCACTCATCGGTGACAGCCCTCGTGCGACAGGCACAGCCCAACGGCACCATCGCTTGATCGAAATCGTAGCAAGTCCGATGCCAGCCCGATCTCACCGCCGCCGCACTTGCCGGCGCCGCACCAGGGGCGGCGGCGGCCAGTTGACACACCCTGCGCTCCCGCCGGACGCTGCGCTGAATAACCCGGGAAACGCGCTACCCATGTCGTCGGCCGTGCACGACGCCGCCACCGAAGCGGACCTCCTCGCCCGTGCCCGCGCGCTCGTCCCCATTCTGGCGGCGCGCGAGCCAACCACCACCACCGCGCGCAACGTTCCGGCTGAGACGATTGCCGATTTCCGCAACGCCGGCCTGTTCCATTTGCTGCAGCCGCGCCGCTTCGGCGGCGCCCAGGGTTCGGTCGGCGCGTTCCTCCAGGCGGTCGAAATCCTCGCCGCCGGCTGCGCCTCCAGTGCCTGGGTCTATGGCGTGTTGGCGGAACTCGACTGGATCTTCGCCTGCCTGCCGGCGCGCGCCCAGGCCGACATCTGGGCCGCGGATCCCACCGTGCTCGGCGTCGCCTCCATCGCACCCCGCGCGGTCGGCGTGCGGACCACCGGCGGCTGGCGCATCAGCGGCCGATACCCGTTCACCAGCGGCTGCACGCACGCGCAATGGACCATCGTCGGCGCGAAATGCCAGGACACGGCGGGCCGCGAGGAACCACGCTACCTCGCCATCCCGATGCGCGAGACTGAAATCGTCGACGATTGGCACGCCCTGGGCATGCGCGGCACCGGCAGCTTTAGCCTGGTGCTGCGCGACGTGTTCGTGCCGGAGCACCGCAGCGTCTCCATTGCTGACGTGGTCGCGGGCACGCCGCCCGGGCGCCTCGCGCACCCGGACTACGGATTGCTGCGCGCGCCGCGCTACTTCCTGGTCCCGTTCGTCCTGCCCGCCGCTGGCTTTGGCCTCGGCCGCCGCGCCCTGGCGCTGGCAACCGATGGCTTGCGCGGCCGCGGCCTGGAGCCATCGGACGCGCTGCACCTGCAACTGGGCGAGGCCGCCGCGTTGATCGAGTCCGCGCTGCTGGTCTTCGGCAGCCGCCGCGCCGAGTCCGTCGCCCAGCTCGACTCCGGCGCGCCGATTGAGGACACCGACGTGCTGCGCAACCGCCGCGACGTCGTGCTGGCCTTCCGCATGCTTCGCCAGGGTGTCGAGCAGCTCGTATCGCTGACCGGCGCCCGTTCGGTCTACGACATCGATCCGCTGCAGCAGATCCGCCGCGACCTGACGACGATCGCCACGCATATCGTGGTGAATGAGGAAGCTGGCCTGGTGCCATATGGCCGCTTCCTGCTGTCGGGGTCGGCGTAGCTCCATCCCTGCCGGCCGCTCCAATTTTTCCACCGAAACGCCTTGACTCCAGACAGCAGCATCCTCAATGTTAATGTATCTTACATTCACATGGAGCCCTCGATGCCGAGCGCTGCACCTCAAGACGCTTACGGAAATCAAGCCTGGGGCAGCGGTCCCTGGGGCAACCAGGGTGCCGAACCCTGGCGGCGGGAACCTCCGCCGTGGGGCAACAAACCCTGGGCGCCATTCTGGTACCCGCAGGGCATGAACCGCCCGATGGCCATAGCCCTGACGATTCTGGGGTTCATCTTCTGGTGGCCGGTTGGTCTGGCCGTTTTGTTCTACATGATTGGGAGTGGTCGCATGGGTTGCTTCGGACGCAAGCGTCGGGCGTGGCAGGCACAGAATGGCGCCGCGCCCTGGGCCGACTGGAAGAACTGGGCCTGCGGCCCGCAGAGCAGCGGCATGAGCGGTTCCAGCGGCAATCACGCTTTCGATGAGTACAAGGCTGCGACGCTGCAACGCCTGGAGGAGGAGCAGAAGGAATTCTCCTCGTTCCTCGAGCGCCTGCGCTTCGCCAAGGACAAGGCCGAATTCGACCAGTTCATGGCCGAACGCCGCAATCGTCCGGCCTCCCCGCCGTCGGCCGAAAACCAGCCTTCGGCGTAACCAGCGGTCGGACTGCGAACCAGGGGCCGGGCGGCAGCGTCCGGCCCTTTTCGTTGTGCCGGCTACCGCGGCGGAACGGTACGCTGCGCTCTCCCATCCGTCATGCTGCCGCACATGCCGGTGACCGCCGCGGTCACGGCCTGCGCCACATGACGGCCGCGGCTGCCGTCAGCCGCGGCCATCTCCTCCTGCCGGTTCACGATGACGCCGCTTTCCAACAGCACTGCCGGCATCGTCGCCGTCCGCAGCACAGCGAGATCATCGAATCGGTGGATGCCCAGCCGCGCATCGAGCAGTGGACGATTTTCGCCCGGAATGGCCTCGGCGTGGTACAACGACGGTGTCAGTCCCTGCGCGCGTAGATACGTACCCAGCAGCCGGGCGAACTCAATGCTGCGGCTGGCCTGCGCAGATTTGGCCGAAACGAAAATAGCATAGCCACGATACAGGTCGCTGTAGCGCTGCGGCTTACCGGCGACCAGCCACTCCGACAGGTAGTGTGGCTGTACCGAATCATGATGCAGCGACAGGAACAGCCGTGCATCGGCCTGCGCCGCAATCCGCGTGCGGTCGGCCAGCATCAGCGGCACGCCGCTTTCGCCGATCAAAAAGGCGCGGGCGAACCCCGCCCGCTGCAACGCCGACAGGACTTGGCGGGCGAGAGCCAGATTGTAGTCGAATTCAGCGACACCCGTCGCACTGACCGCGCCGGGGGCCGCTCTGTAGTGACCGATATCGAGCGCAACGCCAAACGCACCTGTATCGCATGCCGCCGCTCGGCCGCAGCTCGTGCCAAGTGCCAGCGCCAGCGCGGCACGCCGCCAGCCGCGCTTCATGCGGCTCCGGCGTGCGCGGTCCGCTCCACCGCGGAACGCTCAGACGGCTTCGAACACCGGCAGCGTCAGCTCCTCCGTCACCGGCTCGAACCCGACCTTGACCGGCAGCCCGACTCGCAACGCGCTTTCCGAAATCCCCCGCGCCTGAGCGTTGAGGCGCACGCCTTCGGGAAGGTCGACCGTCAGCAGGATATAGGGCAGGTCGCCCTTCCAGCCCGGATGGAACGCGTAATGGGTGATCGTCCAGCTATGCACTGTGCCGGTGCCGGCGGCGTCCACCCAGTCGGTGTTCATCGACCAGCAGGCGTCGCACATCGGTCGCGGGTAGTGCCGGACCTTGCCGCAATCGGCACAGCGCTGCAGCCGCAGCCGGTGCTCCTTCAACCCGTCCCAGTAGGGCTGGGTGTCGGGCGTCGGCGCCGGAACCAGCTTGTCATACGTCGTGTCCATGGCTCAGTCCCGCCGCATAATGGCGATGGAGCCATCGCCCATATCGCCGTAGCCGGTCACCAAGCCGATCTCCGCGTCCGGCACCTGCGCCTCGGCCTCGCCACGCAACTGCCGGGTCAGTTCGACGATGTGGTTCATCCCGGCCATATGCGCCTGCGACAGCAACCCGCCATGCGTGTTCACCGGCAGTCTGCCGTTCAGGCCGAGCGCGCCGTTCTCGACGAAGGCGCCGCCTTCGCCCTTCTTGCAGAAGCCGAGATCCTCCAACTGGCACATGACGATGTAGGTGAAGCAGTCGTAGATTTCGGCGACGTCGATGTCGTCATGCGTCACGCCGGCCATCGCGAACGCCTTCGGCGCCGCCTTGGCGAGGCCGAGTGTGGTCAGGTCGGGGCGCTGGGTGATGGCGGACGGCGAGTCGGGGTGCCCTTCGGCCACGCCCATAACCATGACCGGCGGCTTGCGCAGGTCACGGCAGCGGTCCACGGCGCTGATCACCACCGCGGCGCCGCCGTCGCTCTCCAGCGAGCAGTCCAGCAGCCGCAGCGGATCGGAGATCATGCGCGAGGCCTGGTGGTCCTCGATCGTCATCGGCCGCTGCATCGTGGCGTTGGACTGCAGCATCGCGTGCTGGCGGGTGGTGACAGCGATCTCGGCCAGCTGCGTCGACTTGGTGCCGTATAGTTCCATGTGGCGACGGGCCATCGGCGCGTAAAGCTGCGCTGGGGCGATCGCGCCGGACGGCATCTCGAACTCGCCGATCAGCTTGAACTGCGGCATCTGCTGCACGCGCGCGCCGATGCGGCCGCCGGAATAGCCGGTGCGGCCGAGCGACAGCAGCACGTGGTTGCAGATGCCGGCGTCGATGACGGCGAGTGCGCACTGGATCGATGCAACGGCCGAGGCGCCGCCCATCGGGGTGGTGGCGGAAAAGCGCAGGTCCTTGATGCCGAAATTGGTGATGAAGTCTTCGGCGACAGCGCCGTGGCCGTACGGGATCAGCCCGTCGATGTCGGACGGCTTCAGCCCGGCGTCGCGGATGGCGTTCAATGAGGCTTCCAGTTGGAAGGACAAAGCGGTGCGGTCGGTTCCCCGCAGGTATTTTGTTTCCCCGACGCCGGTGACGGCGCCTGCTTCGCGCAGCGGCATGGCTGTTTTCCTCTCCTGGACTGCCGGCAGGTTCGGGCAGTGCGTGCGGCCCGTCAATTCCACGCCTAACTATGGCGCGCTGGCATGGCCGGCGGCTCGGGCGAGTGCGATCGGGAAAGCAACGATCGGCGTTTATCGACACTTATCTGTCTGTCGTTCTTGTTCCGCACCCCTACACGCGTTGTGAACGCCTATCAGCGTCATCGAATGTTGCGGAAACAACGGCGGATCTGAAAACAGGATATGGTTGCGACGGTATGGTCCGCTGGACTCTACCTCGATACGGACATGCTCGGCTACTCGCCGCCGTCGCGCCTGCAACTCATTCTCATCATTACGCTTTCCTCTTGACGTGCCCGCCGACCCGGCCAAATTCCGCGGATGCGCAATTTCTCCGACCTGACTGAACGCGAAATTCTTGCGTTGGCGATCGCCAACGAAGAGGAGGACGGGCGTATCTACCTCGACATCGCCGAGGGCCTGCGCGAAGAGTATCCCGGCAGCGCCAAAGTCTTCAGCGAAATGGCCGGCGAGGAGGCGGATCATCGCCGGCGCCTGCTGGAGGTTTACCGGGAGAAGTTCGGCGAACACATTCCGCTGGTGCGCCGGCAGGACGTGCGCGGCTTCGTGCAGCACAAGCCGGTCTGGCAGATGCTGCCGCTGAACCTGGACGCGGTCCGGAACCTCGCCGAGGCCATGGAGACGGAGACTCAGGCGTTCTACCGCCGCGCGGCTACCCGGAGCCAGGACGTCACCATCCGAAAGCTGCTGGGCGACCTCGCCGACGCCGAGGTGGAACACGAGCAGCGTGCCGATGAACTGCGCGCCGAGAACCTGCCGGAGAATGTACGCCGGCGGGAGGACCAGCATGCGCGGCAAGCCTTCGTGCTGCGCTTCATCCAGCCGGGGCTGGCGGGGTTGATGGATGGATCCGTGTCCACCCTGGCGCCGGTGTTCGCGGCCGCCTTTGCCACCGGCAGCACCTGGGACGCATTCATCGTCGGCATGGCAGCTTCGGTCGGCGCAGGCATCTCGATGGGCTTTGCCGAGGCGCTGTCGGACAATGGCAGCCTGACGGGGCGCGGCGCTCCGCTGATCCGCGGCGGCATCTGCGGCCTCATGACCACGGCTGGCGGCATCGGACACACCCTGCCGTTCCTGATCCCCAATTTCTGGACCGCGCTGGTTGTGGCGGTTTCCGTGGTGGTGGTGGAACTGGCGGTGATTTCCTGGGTGCGGTGGCGCTACATGGACACGCCACCGCTGGCCGCGACGCTGCAGGTCGCGTTCGGCGGTGCGCTGGTGTTCGGCGTGGGGATTCTGATCGGCGCCAGTTGATGGCTATGGGTTGCTGGCATACCGGACGCCGACGCGGCGTCGGACCATAACTGGCAACAACCGCCGCAATCGTAGCCTCAGCCGGTGCCCAGGGTCAGTCGGCTGCCTCGGCGTATGCCTCCAATGGGGCGCAGGTGCACACCAGGTTGCGGTCGCCATACACGTTGTCGACCCGCTTCACCGGCGGCCAGTATTTCGCCGCGGCGACCCAGGGCAGCGGGAACACTGCCTGCTCGCGCGTATAGCCATGTGTCCAGACCTCTGCCGCAACTTCGCGGGCGGTATGTGGCGCGTTCTTCAGCGGATTGTCCGTCCGATCCAGTGACCCGGCAGCCACCGATGCAATCTCCGCCCTGATCGCCAGCATCGCGTCGCAAAACCGGTCGAGTTCAGCCTTCGATTCGCTCTCGGTCGGCTCAATCATCAACGTGCCGGCAACCGGCCAAGACATCGTCGGCGCGTGATAGCCGAAATCCTGCAGGCGCTTGGCGATATCCTCGACCTGCACGCCGGCCTCGGCGCCAAAGCCGCGGCAGTCGACGATGCATTCATGTGCGACGATCCCACCCGGCCCCGAATACAGCACCGGGTAGGCGCCACGCAGGCGGTTCGCAATGTAATTGGCTGACAGGATCGCTACCTGCGTTGCGCGCTTCAGGCCGGCCGGCCCCATCATGCGGATATAGGCATACGAGATCGGCAGGATCAGCGCGCTGCCGAACGGCGCCGCCGAGACCGGCCCGAAGCCCGTCGCCGGTCCGGCATCGTCGCGCAGCGGGTGGTTCGGCAGGAACGGCGACAGGTGCGCCGCCACGCCGATCGGCCCTACGCCCGGGCCGCCGCCGCCATGTGGGATGCAGAACGTCTTGTGCAAGTTCAGGTGGCAGACATCGGCGCCGATAGACGCCGGCGAGGTCAACCCCACCTGCGCGTTCATATTGGCGCCGTCCATGTAGACCTGTCCGCCATGCTCATGCACCAGCGCACAGATGTCGCGGATCGCCGACTCGAACACGCCATGCGTGGACGGATACGTAATCATCAGCGCCGCCAGCCTGTCGGCGTTCTTCTCGGCCTTGGCGCGCAAATCGTTCAGGTCGACATTGCCCTCCTTGTCGCAGCCGACGACGACCACCTTCAGTCCGGCCATCGCCGCGCTGGCCGGGTTGGTGCCGTGCGCCGAGGATGGGATCAGGCAGATATCCCGATGCCCTTGACCCTGCGCTTCCTGATACGCACGAATGGCCAGCAGCCCGGCATACTCACCCTGGGAGCCCGCATTCGGCTGCAGCGACACCGCGGCAAAGCCAGTGGCGGCACACAGCCAGGATTCCAACCGCTTGATCAGCGTCAGGAACCCGGCCGTCTGGTCCGGCGGCGCGAACGGATGAATGTCGGCGAAGCCCGGCAGCGTGATCGGGATCATCTCCGCAGTCGCGTTCAGCTTCATCGTGCACGATCCCAGCGGAATCATGCTGCGATTCAACGCGACGTCCTTGTCCTCGAGCCGCTTGAGGTAGCGCAGCATCTCATGTTCGGCGTGATGCTGGTTGAACACCGCCTGCCGCAGGAACGTGGTGTTGCGCAGCAGCGTCACCGGAAGGTTGGCTATCGCGCTGGCCGGTTCCGCGCCCAACAGCCCCGCCAGCGCCAGCAGATCGTCGCGCGTCACCGTCTCGTCCAGCGCAATGCCGACACCGGTGTCGTCAACGCGGCGCAGGTTGAACCCCGCGGCAGCGGCGCGTTCAATCAGGTCCGGCGCACCCTCGACCACGATCGTCTCGAAGAACGAATCGTGCCGCAGTCGCAGCCCGGCCCGTAGCGCGCAATCGGCCAGGATACGCGCCTGCAGGGAAACGCGGCGGGCGATGCGGCGTAGCCCGTCCGGTCCGTGCCAGACAGCGTAGAAGCCGGCGATGACCGCCAGCAGCACCTGCGCGGTGCAGATGTTGGAGGTCGCCTTCTCGCGCCTGATGTGCTGCTCGCGCGTCTGTAGCGCCAGGCGCATCGCCGGCGCCCCAGCGGCATCCAGTGACACACCCACCAGGCGGCCAGGCATCGCGCGCTTGAACGCATCGCGCGTGGCGAAGAACCCGGCATGCGGGCCACCGAAGCCCATCGGCACGCCGAAGCGCTGCGCTGACCCGACGACAATGTCGGCACCCATCTGGCCCGGCGGCGTCAGCAGCGCGAGCGCCAGCAGGTCGGTGGCAACAATGGCAAGCGCGCCAGCCTCATGCGCGGCCGCGACTTCGGATGACAGGTCGCGCACGGCGCCGGTGGTGCCGGGATATTGCAGCACGACCGCAAACGGGTTGGCGGCGCCGATTGCGGCCAGATCCCCTGGCGGCACCAACGCCAGGGTGATGCCCAAATGCCTCGCCCGTGTGGCAATCACCGCCAGCGTCTGCGGATGCAGGTCCGACGCGACCGCCAGCGTGTCCGACTTGGTCTTGCTGAGGCTGTGGGCCATGTGCATCGCTTCGGCCGCCGCCGTTGCCTCATCCAGCAGTGAGGCGTTGGCAATTTCCATGCCGGTCAGTTCGCTGACCATGGTTTGGAAGTTCAGCAGCGCTTCAAGCCGCCCCTGCGCAATCTCAGCCTGGTATGGCGTATACGCGGTGTACCAGCCGGGATTCTCCAGCACATTGCGCAGGATCACCGGAGGCGTGACGGTGCCGTGGTACCCCAGGCCGATCAGCGACTTTTTCAACACGTTCTGTGCCGACAGCGCGCGCAGTTCGGTGATCGCCGCAGCCTCATCGACCGGGTCGGGCAAGTCGAGGACACTGTTGGACCGGATCGACTCCGGCACGGCCTTGGCTGCCAGGTCGTCCAGCGTCGCGGCGCCGACGGCGGCGAGCATCGCGGTCAGCTCCGTCTCCGATGGCCCGATATGGCGGCGGACGAAGCCGTCCGGTTCTTCCAGGTCCCGCAGTTCAGACCATAGATCGGCAGCGACCACGTCCATGCTTACAGCGTCTCCAGGTATTCGTCGTAGGCGTCCTGATCCATCAACTGCTCGAACGCGTCCGGATCGTCGACCTCAATGCGGAAGAACCAGCCCTCGCCTTCGGCGTCGCTGTTCACGATCGATGGGTCTTCGACGATCGTTTCATTGATTTCGACCACCTTACCGGCCAGGGGCGCGAAAATATCGGAGGCGGCCTTCACGCTCTCGACCACCGCGCAGCTTTCGCCCTCGGCCACCTCGCGCTCGAGTTGCGGCAGATCGACATGCACAAGGTCACCCAGCTGCTCCTGCGCGTGGTCGGTGATGCCGACCGTGGCGATATCGCCATCCAGCACTACCCATTCGTGATCCTTGGTGAAGCGGCGATCGGCGTTTTTTGCAGCCATCCCTGTGATCCTTCTCAGCGGATATAGCGGTGGGGGACAAACGGAAGCGGCACGATTGTCGCCGGCAGCGCCTTCCCGCGGACGAGAAGCTCCAGCTTCGTGCCGTCGGCCGCGAGGTCACGGCGGACGTAACCCATGGCGATCGGGGCGTTCAGCGTGGGCCCAAAGCCGCCCGAGGTGACCATGCCGGCCTCAGTGCCATCCGGTGCCACGATCGTCGTCTGCGCCCTGGCCGGCGCCCGGCCATCCGGACGGATGCCGACACGGCGGCGGATCGCGCCATTGTCGAGCTGATCGCGCACGGCCAGGGCGCCGGGGAAATCCCACGCCATTTTGCGGCGCTTGCCGATCACCCAGGTCAGCCCGGCCTCGACCGGCGTGGTGACCTCATCAATGTCGTTGCCATAGAGGCACAGCCCGGCCTCCAGCCGCAGCGAATCGCGCGCACCGAGGCCGATGGGCACGACCTCCTGTTCAGCGATCAGGCGGTCGGCCAGCGCTTCCGCCTGGCCGGCGGGCACCGAGATCTCAAAGCCATCCTCGCCGGTGTAGCCGGAGCGGGACACGAGGCAATCAACGCCGGCGATGGCGACGGCAGCCACACCCATAAATGGCAGTGCGACGGCGGCAGGAGCCAGGCGCTGCATAACCGCTGCCACGGCCGGTCCCTGCAGCGCCAGCAGCGCTCGGTCCTCCAGCACATGCAGCGACAGCGTGTCGGGCAGGTTGGCCGTCATGTGGGTGAAGTCGACGTCCTTGCGGCCGGCATTCACCACCAGGAACAGGCGGTTGTCCTCGAGCCGAGCGACCATGAGGTCGTCGATGATGCCGCCAGCCTCGTTCATCAGGAGCGTATAGCGCTGGCGGCCCGGCTTCAGGCCGGTGATGTCGCCGGGGACGAGGCGTTCGAACACCGCGGCGACGTCGGATCCGGTCAGCGTCGCCTGGCCCATGTGCGAGACATCGAACAGACCCGCCTGCGCACGTGTATGCAGGTGCTCTGCCAGCACGCCGCCGCGGCAGCGGGCCGCCAGCTTGTCCTTCAGGTCATATTGCACCGGCATGCTGTAGCCGGCGAACGGCACCATGCGCGCACCGAGGCGCCGGTGCCAGGCATCGAGCGGCGTGGTGCGCAGCGGGCTGCCACCCGGATTCACACTTTGATCGTCAGGCACTGGGTTCTGCGCCATGCATAAACTCCGCGACTTGGGTCACCATCCGGCGGCTGCCGGTTACGATGACCCCCCTCTGTCACGGGACCTGAGAGATTCGGGGCCGCAGCCCGTTACTCCGTCGGTGCAGGCCGCGCCTGCGCGCGACCCGGCTTTCCAGAGACCCCAACCCGCAGCGGTCCTTTTGCCTGAGCGTTTCCGGGGGCCGGTTGCGCCTTCGGCGGCGGGTACGCACCCGCTCTCTCCCGCGGCGGGTGCCTGGGGATGGCTGCACCATGCCCTGGTTAGAAGAGGATGCCAAGCGAATTGGGCGGCCGATCGCTCGTATGATCTCTCCGCACCGCATCGCAGTACCTTGGCGCCTCGTAGGATCGGTCCCGCGCCGCCTGCAGCGTTGCAAGCCAAGCTCGGTGTCGCATTGAGCGGATGCCCACGGCATGGCAAAACCGTCCACGAACTCAGGGGGAAACCGCATGCTACGTCTCTACGGGTCCGCGCGGTCGCGGGCCGTGCGCACGCTTTGGATGCTCGCCGAACTTGGGCTGCCGTACCAGCAGGAGGATTTCGCGCCGCGCTCGCCACAGACGCGCACGCCGGAATTCCTGGCGCTGAACCCGAACGCGCAGGTGCCGGTCATCGACGACGATGGGTTCGTGCTGTCGGAGTCGATGGCCATCAACCTGTACCTGGCGAAGAAGCATAACAGCGCGCTGTATCCATCCGACCCGCGGCATGAGGCGCTGGCTTGGCAGTGGAGCCTGTGGGAGACCGACAAGCTGGATCGCCAGATCACCAACTACGCGAACCACGCCTTCGTGCTGCCCGAGGACCAGCGTGACAAGGCCGTGGCGGACACAGCCTGGGCAGCCATTCAACCGGCGCTGGACGTGCTGAACACTGTGCTGGGCAAGAACCCGTGGCTCGCCGGACCGGCGTTTACGGTGGCCGACCTGAACGTGGCCAGTGCCCTGTACCGCTGCCTGTCCATGGACCTGACGCGCTGGCCGGCGGTGCAGGACTGGCTCAACCGGTGCTGGTCCCGCCCCGCCGCCAAACAGGCGCGCGCGATGCGGGAGTAGGCGCCGGACTCAGAACCGCAGCGGCGCCGGCAGACCGGCGCTCAGCCTTTCACCAGCGGGCAGGCACGATCCGACAGCGGACGGAAGGCCTGATCGGCCGGCGTGGTCGTGACCAGCTTGTAGAGATCCCATTCATGCTTGCTCTCGGACGGCTTCTTGACCTCGAACAGATAGACCGGATGGATCTTGCGGCCATCCTCGCGGACCGCGCCTGAGCCAAAACAATCATCATCCGTCGGCATGGCCTTCATCTGTGCCACCGTCGCCGCACCACTCGCCTTCGCCGCGGCGGCACCCATCGCCGTGACCGCCTTCAGGTAATGCAGCGTGCAGGAATAGTTGCCCGCCTGCGACATATTGGGCCAGAGCGTGACCTTGTCCTTGATCCTGTTCTGGAACGACCGTGTGCGGTCGTTCAGATCCCAGTAGTAGGTTTCCGACAGCCGCAGCCCCTGCGCGACCTCCAGCCCAAGCGCGTGCACGTCCGTAGAATAGGCGATCAGCGCCGCTAGGGTCATCGTCTTGTTGACCCCGAATTCATTCGCCTGCTTGACGATGTTCACCAGATCGACGCCCGCGGCGGAAACGCCCAGTATCTTCGCGCCCGAGGATTTGGCCTGGAGCAATGGCGCCGAAAAATCACTTGTTTCAGGAAACGGAAACAATCGGGCGCCAAGAACCTTGCCACCCGCCTGCTCAACGAAAGCGGTGGTGTCGCGCTGAAACGCCACGCCCGCGGCATAATTCGGCGTAATGAAAAACCAGGTGTCGCCGCCAGCCGTAACCATCGCGCCGCCGGTGGAGCGAGCCTCCATGTATGTATCATATACCCAATGAATTGTCGTGGGCGCGCAGGCTTTCCCGGTCAGGTCCGACGTCGCCGTGCTGGTGGCAACAAAGACCTTGTTCTTCTCGGCGCAAATAGCGGAAATTGCCAGCGCCGCCGCCGAGGACGCCCCGTCCTGAATGAAGTCGACGCCGTCCTGATCGATCCAACGTTTGGTGATGGAGGCCGCCAGGTCAGGCTTGTTCTGATGATCCGCCACCAGCACCTGGACGTCGAAGGCGCCCGGAGCGAATTCCTGGATCGCCTGCTTCGTGCAGGCCACACTGGTCGGGCCGTTCACGTCGCGGTAAACGCCGGACTGGTCGTTGATGATGCCGATCTTGATAACGGGTTTATCCGCCGCGCGGCCCGGCCGGGCGACGATGGCGGCTGACGCGGCGCCCAGCAGGGCGCGGCGGGTGGTATTCATGGCGGTATCCTCCCCGGTCGTTCGCTCTTAGCCGGTTTGCTCCGGCATCGGCAGCCATCAAGCCATGTCGGCCTCGGCTCGGCACGATTGACGCACCGATCCTGCGCCATTGCAACGAGCCATGTGGAGCACGCGCCGATGCGGCCGCCGGCGCTGGGTCCTATCGGCGCCTATATATGGTATGGTTGCGGATCGGAATGCGTCATCGCCAGCTGCACCTAGTCAAACGTGTCCGCACCGCACCAGATAGCTTGACCACCGGCGTGTTCGCCGCATTGTGCTGAGCAGATGATAACGCGACAGAGGGATCGTCCATGGACAGCATTGAGGGTACCTGGCGGCTGGTGCGTGCGATGGCGCGGGACGACGCCGGGAATCCAAGACCCTCCCCGTATGACGGGCAGGGGATGGGCCGGATTGTCATTGGCAACGGCCGCATGGCCGTCATGATGATCGATTGGCGCCCCGACGTGCCCAACGGGCAGAAGCGGGAGTACAGCGGCTATACCGGCACCTACACCTATGACGGTAAGCAGCTTGTCACCTCCGTTGATGCCGCACCCGATCCAAGCCGGATCGGCACAAAGCAGCCTCGCGGGGTGCGATTCGAGAACGACATGATGGTGCTGATTCCACCACCACGGGTGGTGGACGGCGTCACCGAACACCGTGAGATTTTCTGGGCAAAAGTTTCGGACGTCTGACCGGCCGGACCTTCACGTCGCCAACGACACAGGCCGTTGCAGCGCCGTCGGTATGATCGGACCGTAGTCAGACCTGATCCGGCTCCGCTGAGAATGCAGGATTACACGCCGATAATCAGGATACAGCCGATGCCAGTTCACTGACACGGCTGATCTCCGGCGCGATCTCCCGCATGAACAGTTGCAACGCCCTGTTGGAGAAATCCGCCGGCATTGGGCCGGTTCGGAAACGAATGATTACGCCGCCGATGCCGGTCTTCGCCAAGCTGGTGAAATCTTCCATCATGCTGTCAGGGGAACCGCACAGCACCGGCAGGCTCGACTGATTCTTCTGCTTCGCAACCGCCGCTTCGAACGCGGAGCTTTGTGCCGCCCGGTAGGTCTGCATCTGGTGGAAATAGGGCAGCCCGACGTCGTGCGCTTCCCGGTCGGTCGGTGCCAGAACGACGGTGCGCGCGACCCAGCATTGCGAGATGGCGTCGTCGATCCGGCTTGTGGCGAGGCCTGCGTCGCGGGCGGCGTTGCGGTAGATCTCGATATTCCGGGCGGCGCCGGGCGCGGTGGCTGCGGCCATCAGGACGGGCCGACCGAGACGGGCCTGCGCGGCGAGGGACGCCTCCGAGGCAACGCTGCGCAGGATCGGTGGATACGGCTTAGTGTAGGGCCGCGGGCGCAACATCGGAATCTCGAAATTCCAGTATTTGCCCGCGTGCACGACCTTCTCGCCCGTCCAGCATTTCAGCAATATGTCCTCGATCTCCTCGAAACGTTCCTGTGCCGTGTCGGGATCGATCTGATAGCCGCTGTATTCGTGCAGGTTCACCAGGCTGCCACGCCCGAGGCCGACGATCAGGCGGCCCTTGCACAGATTGTCCACCAGCGAAATCTGCTCTGCCATGCGCAACGGATGGTAAAGCGAGGTCTGCAGCACGGCGAAACCGAGCTTGATGCGGTGCGTGGCCATCGCGAGGGCGGCGGCGAATGTTGCGGGATCGACGTAGGCGCAGTTGCCGTCAAAATGATGTTCCACGAGAAAGACCGCATCCATGCCCGCGTCTTCGGCAAGCTGGGCTTCCTGCACCGCCTCATCAATCACCCGATCGTCTGCCGCCGGGTCGCGGGATTCGGGGAACAGGAAAAGGCCAAGTTTCATCCGCGTCTCCGGTGGCTGGTGAAGTATTGACAAATGTCACGGCATCGCGCCGAGGCGTTTGCGCCCCTATTTGTCCAGAGCGATGATAGGCATTGATCATTGTGCAGTGCAATATGAAGCTGCGCGTTGGCATCTCACCCGCGATTGACCGGTATGGCGCGCGCGCCTAGGGTGCCGGCAGGAGGCATGGTCATGCAGGGTGATCCGCAACTGAAAGTGTTCTGGCAGCCTGGATGAACGAGCTGTCTGAAACTCAAGGAGTTTCTGTCGGCCCGTGCGGTCGAGTTCGCTTCCATTAATGTGCTTGAAGACGCCGATGGCCTCGCTGAACTGCGCCGCCTCGGTGCGCGTTCCGTGCCCGTGCTATCGCGCGGGGATGAGTGGGTGTTTGCCCAGAACCTTGCCCATGTCGTCAAATTCGTCGGGCTGCAGGAAGACGTCGGCCCCGTGCTGTCACCGGACCAGTTGGTGCAGCGGCTGACGACGTTCCTGGCGACGGCGGTGCAGATCGTCCGGCAGATGCCGGACGACAGGCTGGAAACCGAGGTGCCGAACCGTCCTCGCAGCTATCGCGTGCTGGCGCACCACATCTTTCGCATCCCCGAGTCGCTGCTGGAGACCGCCGCCGGCGCGTATATGGACAACATGACCAGCAATGCGCCGCCGCCCGACGACATGCGCACCACAGCGGCGATTACCGCCTATGGCCAGGACGTGCTGGACCGGGTGCGGGCGTGGTGGGGCACACAGGCGGACAAGACCGCGAGCGCAGCGGTGCAGACCTATTACGGGCCGCAATCGCTGCATGAGTTGCTGGAACGTACTACCTGGCATTCCGGTCAGCATGTGCGGCAGTGGTTCATGCTGCTGGAGATGGCGGGTGTGACGCCGGAGGTGCGGTTAGGTGATGCCGAGTATGTCGGACTGCCCATGCCGTCGAGCGTTTGGGACGGGTAGCCTCCATTCCCTGTCAAAGCGCCCGACGCGGCGAAGTCGACCCATCCGTAAACCACGGTCGCATATCAGCCGAGTAGATCACGGCATCCCAGATCGTCGACGGCGGCCATGACACGCTGATAGTTGTTCCACCAGATCACGGGATGCAGTTTCAGTCCGGTGGCAAACACCGGCGTGAACATGTGCCAGAGCACCGACAGGCGGTAGTCCGCCTGCATGTCGTTCCGAACGTAGCCACAGACGCCGTTCGCCAGCAGGACGGCATGGTAATGCTTCAGCAGCACTTGCTCGAGCCGCTGCCGGCGTTCCGGATACCAGTGCACAGCCATCATGTAGGCCAGATCGTTGGTCGGCACGCGAATGCGCCAGTTATCCCAATCGAACCAGCGCACGTCGTCACTACCATTCCGAGGCAGAAAGGAGTTCCAGACATGCGCATCACCATGCGTCAGCGTGACGTTGCGGCCGTCGCGATGATAGCGCTCATGCAGCCGTGGCGCCTCTGCCATCAACCGCTCATAGAGCGCACGCCGGTCGGATGGCAGCTCGTCGCCCAACCGGTCGGCGAACACCGTAAAGTGCCTCGCCGCCAGCTCGATGAAACCATCCAGAGCTGCCTTGTCGAACCGGACCCCGATGGAAACGCCCAGCCTTGGGTCATCCCACCAGGCGGCATGCAGGCGTGCCAGTGACCCCACGATCGTGCGGCACTGGGCATCGGATGGCGGCAGCGGCCACTCCGTTGCCACCGCGTGCGTCTCGGTCAGGTCCTCCAGAAGGACGTGCCAGGGCGCGGTGGCGTCGGCATGGCGTGCCTCGAAGCAGCGCGGCACAAGCCCGGACGGCAGGTATGGCGCAACGTCATTGTAAAAGCCGACCTCCCGACCCCCACCCAGCCAATCCGGTCCTTCTCGCTCCGGAAGGTTCGTCTTCAGGATCAGACTGTTCGGCAGTGCGTCCGCCGGACGATCGTAGGTCAGCCGCAGGCGAATGATGCGTGACACGAGCGTCGGGCGGTCACTGAGGATGGCGACCTCCTGCACGTGCCGGTCACCCAACACGCCAGCCCGTTCCAGGACGGCAGCCAGGTGAGCAGCGCTGGTCAGGCGCAGCAGCTTGTCCATAGCCTTTTGCACAGAATCGGCGGTCAGGCTAAGCCGATCTGACCGCTCCATCCACTCCTTTCGGCTGAGGCGGCGTATGGCCCGTCAGTGCCAGCAGTCTGGCGGTTTTGTATTCGAAGCTATGCCACCTTGAAGTCGATCGTGGGCGGGTGCTTCAGCGTCTGCAGGATGACGCAATAGCGCTCCGTGGTCTGCACCATCCGTTCCAGCTTCGCCTTGTCCGCGTCGCAGTCCACGTCGAAGGTCAGCGAGATATCCGTCAGCCCCACCGGCGCGGTCTTGTCGACGCCCAGCGTGCCGCGGGCGTCCCAGGTGCCTTCGGCGATGACCTTGCCGCCGCGGACAGTGACGCCCATGGCGGTCGCCACCGCGCGCAACGTAACGCCGGCGCAACCAACCAGCGCCTCCAGCAGCATGTCGGCGGAGCAAGCGAGCTTGCCGGTGCCGCCGCCGGCCGGGTGCAGGCCGGCGGTGACCTTACCGTGCCAGGCATCGACTTCGATGGCGATGTCGCTCGGGTCGAGGCTGCCTTCGGCGCGCGCCTTCACCAGCGCGGTCGAGGCGTCGTCGCGGTAGGACTGCTTCAACGGCGCCTGCAGGGCGCGGAGTTCTTCGGCGTTCATGTCATCTTCCCCTTGGTATCGTTACATTTGCGCCGGCAGGTGCCGCCGGTCCGTCATGGCGGGCGAAGGCCCGCCATCCAGGCCATTGATTATGCGGGCACCACCGGTCAATTGGTTCGGCACCGCAAGCCGTGGATGGTGCGCCTTCGCCTCCCATGACGGTGAGACCGACACCTTCGTCCACCACCACGTTGGCGCCGACGCCGTCCCACCGAGACGGTGGAAGCGGCGCCTCTGCCATCGCGTGAAGCGACGTCGCTACCCTACCACCGGCGCCACGTCCAGCCGCACGGCAATCCCCTCCAGCTCCCGCGACACCGGCGGATAACGCTTCATCACCAGCGGGTCGTGGCCCGGAACGATCAGGTCCGGCGAGGCAGCGTGGGCGCGCAGCGTGTCGAACGCGTCTAGCATATCGCCAATATGGAACGCCGTGGTGAACGGCCGGTAGCTCTCCATGTTCTCGTAGAAATGCGAAACATCGGACGCCAGCACCACTACCCCGCGCCGCGTATTGACCTTAACGAACTGCAGCCCTGCCGAGTGCCCGCCGGTCGGCACCAGGCTGATGCCCGGCAGGATATCGGCGGGCCCGTTGTGGTACTGCACGCGACCGTCGAAGTTCAACCGCACGACGCCGCAGACATCGTCAGGCTCAAAGCTTTTCGCCAGTTGCTTGTGCTTCATGTGCCGGCCGACGGCGTAGTGCATTTCCGGTTCCTGCAAATGAAACCGGGCGATCGGGAATTTATGGAAATTGCCCACATGGTCGTAGTGCATGTGGGTCAGGATCACGTCCTTCACCGTCCCGGGATCGACGCCCAGCAGCGCCAGCGAATCGATCGGATCCCGTTCCAGCACCCGCCCACGCTTGCCACCGCTTTCGGCGGTGAAGCCGATATCGATCACCACCGCACGGTCAGCATTCCGCGCCAGCCAGACGAAATAATCCATCGGCATCGGGCCGTCATGCGGATCGCCGCCAATGAAATGCTCATGGCGGCGCGCCTGGCGGGACGCGTAGCGCAGGGCAAACAGTTCGTATTCCGCGGTCATCGCTCAGGCTTTCGGCTGATAGGAAACCAGATCCGGCATGACGTGGCGGGTGAACAGGTCGATCGAATGCAGCGCCTCGTCGCCGGTGATGTCGCCAAACGCAAAGCGGCACAGCAGGTAGTTCAATCCGCCCTCATCCGCCGCCTGCATCAGCGCCGCCCGCACCTTGTCCGGCGGTCCCGCAACTGCGCGGCCCTGCGCCTCGGCATCTTCGTAGCGTTCCGGGAACACAGCGTGCGCCACCGGCATCTGGTTGTGCGCGATCCATAGCTTGAGGAAACTGGCGCGCCATTTGTCGTAGCCGCGGCGGGCAATTTCGATCGCCTCCTTCTCCGTTTCTGCTACGACGACGTGGCGTGCGGTACCCATCAGCGGGATGTCGGCAGGATCGTTGCCGGTGCGCTCCCATTCGGCGCGATAGGCGCTGGTCAGCGTGCGCATACCCTCACCGCGCAGATTGCCGACAATGTTGACCTTGTGCTGCGCCGCCCACGGGATCGCCTCTGGCCGTCCGAGCCCGTACCACAGCGGCGGATGGGGGCGCTGGAACGGCTCGATCTCCATCGGCACGTCGCGATACTGGTAGTGCTGCCCTTCAAAATTCAACACCGCGGAGGTCATGCCGCGCAGGATCACCTCCAGCGCCTCGGCATACATCGCCGGTGTCTGCGCTGGGTCCAGGCCATAGAACCCCATCTCAATCGGCGAGATGCCGCGGCCGACGCCCAGCATCAGGCGTCCGCCCGACATCTGGTCCAGCATGCAGATCTCTTCCAGCAGCTTGATCGGATGATACAGCGGCAGCAGATACACCAGCGCACCGAACCGCAGCTGTTTCGACCGTTGCGCGATGGCGGCGAGCCACACGCCAGGCGAGGGCGCCACGCCCAGCGGCGTCGCATGATGCTCCGCCACATGATAGCCGTAGAATCCCGCCCGGTCATATGCCTCGATCAGCTTCAGCCGCTCCTCGTAGAAGCGGTCGAGCGGCGCCAGGCCACGATCCATGTGGTCGAAGACGCCCAGCTTCATGGTGTTGGCTCCACGACGTTTCCTCGTTGGTCTTTCACGGAGTCGTACCGCGCGTCCCGGCGTCTGTCCAGGCGCGCGCCGCCGCGCGCATAATGCCGGCCATGCGGACGATTTTCGTCGAGGCCAACGGGCTGCGCTTTGAGGTGCTGGAGGCAGGCAGCGGCGACCGGCTGGCGCTGTGCCTGCACGGGTTTCCAGAGCACGCGATCTCCTGGCGGCACCAGATGCCGGTGCTGGCGGCGATGGGCTATCACGTCTGGGCGGTGAATCAGCGCGGCTATGGCCGCACCACACGGCCGCCTCGCGTCTCCGACTACGCGCTGCCGCACTTGGTCGACGATGTGGCAGCGCTGATCGATGCCTCGGGCGCGCGCGAGGTGGTGCTGGTCGGCCATGACTGGGGTGCGATGGTTGCCTGGTGCTTCGCTGCGGTGCAGCGCCGGCCTCTGGCGCACCTGGTCATCATGAACGTGCCGCACCCGCTGTGCTTCCGGGCAGCGCTTAAGTATTGGCGGCAGCTTCGGAAATCCTGGTACATCGCCTTCTTCCAGATTCCCTGGCTGCCGGAGCGGCTGCTGGCAACCGGCGGCGAGCGCATGGTGCGGCGCATGTTCGCCGGCGTCGCGTTGCCACCGGACGTGCTGGCGATCTACCGGGACCAGATCGCCGAACCGGGCGCTGCCACCGCCATGCTGAACTGGTACCGCGCCACGCGCAGCTTGACGTCCCCGCCGCTGGACCTGGCCCGGGTCATCGAGGTGCCAACGCTTGTCATTTGGGGCGAGGCCGATGTCGCGCTTGACACGCTCTGCCTGGACGGGACGGAGCGCTACGTGCGCGACTTGACGCTGCGGCGTCTGCCCGGCGTGTCGCACTGGGTGCAGCAGGACGCGCCGGAGGCCGTGAACCGGCTGCTGCAGGACTTCCTGCAGCAGTCCAACCCTACTGCATGATGGCGCCGCCCGCCTTCTTCCAGGCGTCGATGCCGCCATGGATGTGGCAGGCCGTCTCCAGCCCAGCCTCGTGCGCCGCCTGCACCGCCATGGCGGAGCGCTCACCGAAGGCACAGTAGAACAGCAGGCGCCGACCAGTCGCGGTGGCCAGAACGTTCAGCACGCCACCGGCCCCGATATTCTCTTCCAGGTCTCCATAAGGTGCATGGAGCGCACCGGGAATTTGACCGTGCCTCTGCTGCTCCGACTTCTCGCGCAGATCGACCAGCACGATGTCATGGGCCCCGATCATGGCCTTCGCCTGCTCGGGCATGATCGCCCATCCGTGCTCGATGATGTCCTGCTGGTTCAGCCCCTGGTGCTGGTTCGCCGGCACCGCGACATCCATCATCTTGGGATTAGCCAGGTTCAGATTGCCCATCAGGTCGACGTATTCCTGCTTGGACTTGATCTGCAGACGCGGATTGAACCGCTTCTCCTCGCCGATCGTGCTGACCGTATCGCCCTTGTAGTCGTGCGCCGGGTAGACCAGCGTCTCCTCCGGCAGCTTCAGCAGTCGGTTGAAGATCGACTCGTACTGCGCGTCGGCCGATCCGTTCTGGAAGTCCGTGCGGCCGGTACCACGGATCAGCAGCGTGTCGCCGGTGAAGACGCGGTCCTCCATGCGGAAACAGTAGGAATCGTCGGTGTGGCCCGGCGTATAGATCGCCTCAAGCTGGATGCCCTCGACATGCAGCGGATCGCCATCGGACAGCCGCATCGACACAACGTCGACGGTCGACTGCTCACCCATGATGGTCATGCAGTGCGTCTTGTCGCGTAGCGCACCGAGGCCGGTGATGTGATCGGCGTGCAGATGGGTGTCGACCGCCTTCACCAGCTTCAGGTCGAGTTCGCGGATCACCCGCAGGTAGTGGTCCACCTTCTCCAGCACCGGGTCGATGATGAGCGCTTCGCCACCGCGGCGCGAGGCGAGCAGATACGTGTAGGTGCCGGAAACCTGGTCGAACAACTGCCGAAAGATCACATTTTCCTCCCCGAAGCCCTGTGTGCCAAAATATTGCACACACTCTGCGGCCTGGGCGAGGAAATCCTTCAGTCGGAAATCGGCGGGCCGACATAGGCCGAGATCGGGCGGATCATCCGCCCAGTCTTCTGCTGCTCCAGCGCATGCGCCAGCCAGCCAGCACAGCGGCCGATGGCGAACACCAGGGTGAAGGCGTCACGTGGGATGCCGACGGCGTCGAGCAACAGCGCCGCCATGATCTCCACGTTTGGCGGCAGGGTTCGGCCCGGTTTCACCCGCGCGATGGCAGCGGCGACGGCCGCCTCCAAACGGTCGGCGAATGCCAGCCGGCCGGCTTCGGGCCCCATTGCGTGCAGCGCCCGGTGCATCGCCGCCGCGCGGGGGTCGTTCCCGCTGAACACCCGGTGGCCAAAGCCCATCAACCGCTCACCGGCGCGCAGCTTCGTTTCAAGCCAGGCTTCCAGATCGTCCGCCGCCTCTGCCGCGTCAACCAGATCGAGAGTCGGTCCGGGCGCGCCGCCATGCAGCGGACCGGTGAAGGCGCACCAGGCGGCGAGCACCGAGGCGGTCAGCGACGCCTGGGTGGAAGCAACGACCCGGGCGGTAAACGCCGAGGCGCTGAGGCCGCTCTCCGCCATCACCGTCCAATAGGTGTCGAGCGCATCCACCTTCACCGGTTCGGATGACACTCCATGCAGCATGCGCAGCATATCCGCGGCGGTGCTCAGCGCCGGGTCCGGCGCCATGATGCTTGCGCCGGCCCGCAGCCGCAGCAGTGCCGGGACCGCGACGCTGACGGTGCCCAGCAGCGCGGCGGCATCGGCAGTATCGGGCTGGGCGGCGAGGGCGAGGCGCATGCCCTCAAACAGCGGGCGGTCAACGGCGTGCGGCAGCCATTCGGACACGCCGTCGAACGCCGCGGCACGCGCCTGGCCGAAGGCGGCGATCATGCCGTCGCGGGTCAGGTTGTCGCCGGCGAAGCCGTCCCACAGGAGGGCGATGGTGCCCTCAAAGCCGTGGTTGGCGACGAGGGTTGGTATATCGCGGCCACGTACCCAGACCATGCCTTTGGTCGGGTCGGTGTGGCTGAGGATCGTCTCGGCTGCGACGATGCCTTCCAGACCTTTCGCCATTCTTGCTGTCCTCTTTCCGGGCGGGTTTACGAATCGTTAACCCTATGAGCCGCATTATCGCGGCGCGCACAATCCCGCAGCCTGTGGGCCATGGTGCGCGTGGTGCGGCCGGCAGGCTGGCTACAAATCGAGCACCTGTTTCACAGCCGAACGCAGCACCGGCAGGAGTTCGTCGCCGAACCACGGGTTGCGCCGCTCCCAACCCGATGTGCGCCAGGAGGGGTGCGGCAGCGGCATGATTGCCGGGCCGAGTTCCGCGAACCGGCGCACGCGATCGGTCATCGCGCCGGGGCCGAGGCGGTGGCGCAGCGCGTATGACCCGACCAGCAGCGTCAGCCTGATCCGCGGCATCAGGCGTACGAAGCGGTCAAGCCAGAGCGGCGCGCATTCCGGGCGTGGCGGCGCGTCTCCGCCTTGCGGCAAGCGGCCAGGATAGCATAGGCCCATCGGCACGATGGCAATGCGGCTCTGGTCGTAGAACGTGTCCCGGTCGAGCCTTAGCCAAAGCCGCAGCCGGTCGCCGGAAGGGTCATTCCAGGGAATTCCGGTGGC
>JAFEFW010000615.1 GCA_018240405.1 Pseudomonadota bacterium | reverse complement strand
CCTTCCATGCGCAGTCTCGAAATGGTCCGCTGACTGCCGCAGCATAGCCCGATGCCGCTGGCGCGCCGGTGGCAGCGGGCCTCGTGCGGCATCGTCGTGAAGCTGGGACGATCGGCGGTTCTACCCGGTCTCACGGTTGGGCGTCCGGCCGCGGTCGTTGCCGCGTCAGCGGCGCCCAGAACACCCCAGCCACGGACCGCCAGGCCCACCCCCGGCACCGTATCCTTGCCCGCGGCGGCCGCTCCGACTACCAAACAGGGACACACGCTCCGCCACGGCATCCGAAGGACGCAGCCGCATGTTCACCACCCGGCCCGAGATTGCCGGCACGTTCGGCGTTGTCGCCAGCACCCACTGGCTCGCCAGCCAGGTCGGCATGGCCGTGCTGGAGCGAGGCGGCAACGCCTTCGACGCGGCCGCCGCGGCTGCCTTTACGCTGCATGTGGCGGAGCCGCACCTGAACGGGCCGGGTGGCGATGCGCCAATCATCCTGCATAGTGCGTCCAGCGGCCGGCAGCACGTGATCTGCGGCCAGGGGCCGTCGCCCGCGGCCGCCTCCATCGAAGCCTTTGAGAAACTTGGCCTCGACCTCGTGCCCGGCACCGGCCTGCTTTGCGCTGTCGTCCCTGGTGCATTCGATGCCTGGTGCGTCATGCTGCGTGACTGGGGCACCTGGGAACTGGCCGACGTGATGGCCTATGCCATCGGCTATGCGCGTAACGGCGTGCATATCGTCCCGCGCATCAGCGCCACGATCTCCCGCGTGAAGCCGCTGTTTGAAGAAGCCTGGCCCAGTTCGGCCGAGGTATTCCTGGTCAACGGCGACGTGCCGGCGCCGGGCAGCCTGTTCCGCCGCCCCGCCCTGGCGGATACCTATGAGCGGCTATTATCCGCCGCCGCCGGCAGCAGCCGTGAAGCGCGCATCGATGCCGTTCGGGCCGCCTGGTACAAGGGCTTCGTCGCCGAGGCGGTCGACCGGTTCTTCCGCAACAACGAAGTCCTGGATACATCGGGGCGCCGTCACCGCGGGCTGCTGACCGCTGATGATTTCGCGCAATGGTCGGCGACCGTCGAGGAACCGCTGGCCTATGACTACCAGGACTACACGGTGCTGAAGTGCGGTCCATGGAGCCAGGGGCCGGTGTTCCTGCAGCAGCTTGCGCTGCTCAATGGCAGCGACCTGGGCGGGCTTGATCCAACCGGCGCCGAGTTCGTGCATGTGGTGACCGAGGCCGCCAAACTGGCCTATGCGGACCGCGAAGCCTACTACGGGGATCCCAATTTCGTCTCGGTCCCGATGCAGACGCTGCTGTCCGATGACTATAACGCGCAGCGCCGCCGGCTGATGGCCGACACCGCTTCCCGTGACCTGCGTCCCGGCACGGTCCCCGGCTATACGCCGGTGGTGGACCACAAGGCCGAGGCGCGCCTTGCGCTGCTGGAGGACGATGTCGCCGGCACCGGTGAGCCGACCGTGGCGCGACTTGGCGCCAGCGGCGGCGATACCTGCCACATCGACGTCATCGACCGCTGGGGCAACATGGTCAGCGCCACGCCATCGGCCGGGTGGCTGCAGTCCTCGCCGGTTATCCCGGAGCTTGGCTTTCCGATGGGCTCGCGAGGGCAGATGTTCTGGCTGCAGCCGGGCCTGCCCAACAGTCTGGAGCCATCAAAACGCCCGCGCACCACCCTCTCGCCCAGCTTCGCCCTGCGCGACGGCGAGCCATGGCTGGCGTTCGGCACGCCGGGCGGCGAACAGCAGGACCAATGGTCCGTCATCATGTTCCTGCGCATGGTGCACCATGGGCTGGGCATCCAGCAGGCGATCGACCTGCCGTCCTTCCACTCGGAGCACTGGCCGTCCAGCTTCTGGCCACGTGTCGCCCGCCCCGGCAAGCTGGTGCTGGAAGGCCGCTATGCCGACACCGTGCTCGAGGACCTGCTGGCCCGCGGCCACGATGCCAGCAAAGGCGAGGACTGGAGCGAAGGCCGCCTCTCCGGTGCTCGGATCGAGCCGGACGGGCAGATGCACGCGGGCGCCAATCCGCGCGGCATGCAAGGTTATGCGGTGGG
This sequence comes from Pseudomonadota bacterium, assembly GCA_018240405.1. Lineage (GTDB taxonomy): Bacteria > Pseudomonadota > Alphaproteobacteria > Acetobacterales > Acetobacteraceae > Rhodopila. Next base: position 157,213 of record JAFEFW010000615.1, on the reverse strand, counting down.
GCGCTGATGCGCTCGTTGCGCCAGCCCGGCCCGCCGCACCCGGTGCGTGTCGAGGCCATCGCGGCACAGCCGCACCGACTGTCCTTCACCCTGGCAGCGGGCGCGACGCTGACCGATGCCGTCACGGCGCCGCTCGTGGCCGCCGGGTTCCAGTGTGCCACGGTGACATTCCGCGAGGCGGCATTGAACCCGTTCCGCTACGTCATGCCCAACCCCGCAACGGACGGCACGCATGTGGCCTGGTTCTCCGCAACCCAGGCTCCGGTTGGGACCAGCGTCGTCGAACAGGCCAACGTCACCTTTGGCTGGACCGATGGGACGCCGTCGATCCACTGCCATGCCGTGTGGCGTGAGCCCGACGGACAGCGTCGTGGCGGCCACATCCTGCCTGCGGAGACGATTCTGGCAGGGCCGGCCGAGGCCGTCGCCTGCGGGTTCAAAACGGTTCGTATCGAAACGAAACCGGATCCGGAAACCAATTTTACCCTGTTCCAGCCTGCCGGTGAACCAGTTCCCGGCGCCGCCGGCCTGGTGCTGCGGGTGAAACCGAATGAGGACATCCTGACCGCCGTGGAAATGGCCGCGCAGGCGCACGGCATTCGTGATGCGGTGGTGTGCGGCAGCCTCGGCAGCCTGATCGGCACAGCATTCGTGAGTGGCGCAACGGTGGTGGATCACGCAACCGAGGTGCTGGTGCGCGAAGGCCTCATCCGCAATGGGCAGGCCGCGCTCGATCTGTTGTCCGTCGATATGCAGGGGCGGGTGCACGAAGGGTGGCTACGGCGCGGCGAGAATCCTGTGTGCATCACCTTCGATTTGTTTCTCGAAGCCGTCCCACCGACGCCGCCTTAGGGGCCTGCGACCGGCGCCGGCGATCAACCCATGGGCTTCGTCCCAACGGCACAGTGCATTGGATGCGCCATGAACAGCATGCCGTTGGTGCGTGCCTCGGCAGCCAGCGCCCGCCAGACTGGCAGTTCGGTATCCGACAGGAGCGACACCGCGTGATCTTCGCGATAACGCCAGATCGGCCCCGACGGGTTGTCCAACGTCACCAGGCTTGGGAAGCAACGTACGTCAGCAAATCCGGCGCGCTGCATTCGCGGATAGAGACTGGCATCCGCGACCCCCGTAGCGCCGACAGACTGTGGCGGCACGTTGACTTTGGCGGCAATGTCTGCCGGCAGCGGCAGATTCCACCACTGTGGCAGGTCAATCGAGCGCACGATCACACCCGCCGTGCCGCCAGGTCGTATCACACGCAATAATTCGCGCATCGCCCGGTCGGCATCGCATTCTTCCAGGACCGTAACCGTAAAGGCGCGGTCGAAGCTGTTGTCGTCGAAGGGCAGCGATTCGGCGTTGGCAAACCGGAAGGCGATGCGGTCGCCGACACCCTCTTCCGCCGCCAGTGTCTCGGCTTCGCGCAGCAGGAACTGGTTGACGTCCGTGGCGGTGATGCGGCCAGCGGGGCCAAGACGGGTTGCCAGCAGGCGATCCAGCGCACCCGATCCGCAGCCGACATCAAGCACCGTATCGCCTGCGGTAGCGCCCATCACGTCCCACAACGTGCGCACCATGCCCTGGTAGCTGACAGCGGTGGCGCGATCCTCCAGCGCCGCAACGCCGCCGAGGTGGCGTCCGCCCAGGGTGATGACCGTCCAGCGCTGTGCCAGGGCGGCAATCGCGGGTTCCCACTGCGACGGCGCCAGAAAGAATGGCAGCAGGACCAGCGGCGGCCCGGCACCTTCGATCCGATAGCTGATCCCGGCATGCATGCCGGTTTGTGCGGGCAGATTGACCGCCGGCAAGCCAGGCAGGCTGTCGAACACGTGCAGGATGTCCGCCGTGCGTTCGGCCACCACGTCCGCCCAGCCTGGCGCGGCATAGCCCTCCAGAACGACGCGGACCGATCCCGGCAGTCGTTGCAGGCCGAGCGTGGTGACCTGGGCGGTGAGGCCAGAGATGCCGGAGATCATGACGATGCGGTCGGCCAGCGGCGCGAACGGCATCGGGTCCAGCCGTGACGGGACGCACAGCACGAGGCTGCCGATACGCTCCGGCGCGGCCTGTGCCAGCGCCACCACGTCACCGGCCATCTGGGTGGCAATATGGGCTGTGGTCAGCCCGAGGTGATCCCACAACGCCAGCAGGCGGCTGTCGCACTCGGACACGTGCATCCTCCCATTTTTCCGTGTAGACTGTTCCGGTTTGGAATTTCAGTTGCCATCAATCGCAGGATACGCCGCATGGCGGAAGAGCAACGGCAGGACGAGGGACAGGCCACAGGCACAGCAGCGGAGGCGCCGGCGGCTCTGTTCATCTTGCTTGACGCCCTTGCAGCGGTCAGCCGCCATATGCATCCGCCGCGGATCGACACACTGGCGTCCGCGCTTCGGCCGGCGGCCGATGCCTTGCGGCAACGCGCCTCATTTCTGGTTGATCCGGCACTTCAGGAAGCCGCCACGCTGACATTGCGTGCGTGCGATGCCCTGCAGGCTGCGCCGGAAGCCGATAACCCGATTGCTGATGCCTACAGGGCGATGCGCCTGTACCAGCGCGCCATTTCCGGCCTCATTGCGCATGAACGGGACCCGGCAATCAGCCGGTTTCTGCTGCCGCCGGCCTTCCGCGACGATGCAAGACTGGCGGCACATCTCGCTGCGGGCGACGGCACCTCAGGCGGAGTATTTCATACAAAAAACGATCTGACCGAGCGGGGCGGATTTTCAGTCTACATTCCGCCACACTATGACGCGCAGCGCGTATGGCCGTTAGTGGTCGCGTTGCATGGCGGCTCTGGCCACGGTCGGCTGTTCCTGTCCAACTGGGTTCCGTTAGCCCGGGCGCTTGGTGTCGTGGTGGTGGCGCCCACAGCGGTCGGATCGACGTGGTCGCTGATGCAGCCGGAGGTCGACGCCGGCAACATCATCGAGATTCTGGCCCAGGTTGCGGATCGCTGGCAGATCGACCGCAGCCGCATGTTATTGACCGGAATGAGTGACGGCGGGACATTCACGCTGCTCAGCGGCCTCGATGAGGAGGCACCATTTACACATCTGGCCCCGGTTGCCGCCTCGTTTCATCCGCTGATCCTGGCTATGGCGGAGCCACGGCGCCTGAACGGCCTGCCGGTCTACCTTGTGCATGGCGCGCTGGACTGGATGTTCCCGGTCAGTGTGGGCCGGACAGCCGCGCGATCGCTGGCGGCCGCAGGGGCGGCTGTCGTCTATCGGGAGGTCGCTGATCTCTCGCACACCTACCCCGTGGATGAGCAGGAAGCGATTCTGGACTGGTTGGGCGTGCAATCAGCACACTCGGCGCCGGCATGACCCGCTTGTCCGACGCGATTCGTCGACCGGTCCAATGGGCGGTCGGCCATGTGACCCTGACGTTGGTGGCGCTGGCCATCGTCTGGGGCAGCATCGCCGTCAGCCTGCATAGCCAGTACAAAGCGACAATGTTGGACGCGTGGCGGGACGCCGACAATCTGACGCGCGCCTTTGGTGAAAACATTGCCCGCATCGTTGATGGCGTGGATCAGACGCTGATCAACGTCCGCGATCATTACCAGCATGATCGTGCCGGCTTCACTCTGCAGGAATGGCTGCAAGGCCACCGTCTGTCGACGGTACCACATCTTGCTTTGGTCCTGACGAACGCCTCGGGGCAGGTGACCGAGACCACAGCGGGACCGGCGCCGGGCGACCTTACGGCGGCGGAGACGGCGCCTTTCCGTCCTGGGAACAATGAACCGGCCGACGTGCTGCTCCTTGGCGATCCGGTCTTCTCGCGCATCACCGGAGCGCCGGCAATCGTCTTCTCACGCAAGTTGATTGCGCCTGACGGCACGATGGCCGGCGCAATATCGGCGCTGCTCAATCCCGCCGAACTGTCTCGCTTTTACGAGACCATTGCCATCGACAGGGGCTCGATTACCCTGCTGAACCTGCAGGGCATCGTTCTGACGCGCGCGCCCGGTGGCGAGCAGATGGTCGGGCGTCGGGTCGACACCGATTTCTACCGGCAGATGCGCGACGGCCCGCCGCAAGGTCGCCACAGCGCGATAAGCGGCCTTGATGGGCAGCATCGCATTTACAGCTACCGCCGGTTTACCAATCCAGGTTTGCTACTGACCGTCGGACTCTCGAAGGAAGACGTATTTGCTGCGTACCATTTCAACCGGAACGTGAGCGTCGGCGCCGCGGTGCTGGTATCCATCGGCATAGTCAGTGCCAGCATCATCCTGTTCCGCCAGCGTCAGGGATTGGTCCGGAGCAACAGGATCCTTGGCATCACCCTGGAGAACATGACCCAGGGCATCCAGATGGTAGAGCCTGGCGGACGGATCGGCGTTATCAACAGCCGGGCGATCGAGCTTCTGGGCATCCCGCAGTCGCTGCTGGACCGCAAGCCGACTTTTCCACAATTGGTGAAGTGGCAGATCGATACGGGGGAGTTCGGCGATCCTCGAAGCTATCCCGAGGGGCTGCGCAAGACGCTGGATGCCGGCGGCATTGTCGCCAGCGTGGATACATACGAGCGTACGAGAGCCAACGGTACGGTGCTGGAGATCACCACCAAGCCGATGCCTGGCGGCGGCGCCGTGCGCACCTATACCGACATTACCGAACGGAAACAGACCGAGGCGGCGCTGGCCGCCGCGCGTGATGCCGCTGAGGTCAGCGGCCGGGCGCGCATGGAATTCCTGGCGATGATGAGCCATGAAATCCGCACGCCGATGAACAGTATCATTGGCTTCGCCAGCCTCTTGATGGACATGCCGTTGAGCGTGACGGTACAGCAATATGTCCGGACCATCCGCCAGTCGGGCAACCATCTGTTGCAACTCATTAATGACATCCTCGATCTGTCGAAGCTGGATGCCGGTAAACTGCAGCTTGAGGATGAGGCATTCGACCTGCGTGAGGAAATCGCACAGACGGTGGAACTGCTGACGGGCCAGGCGCAGGAAAAGCAGCTTACGCTGAAGGCTATCCTCTCACCGCACGTGCCGCAGCGAATCCGTGGTGACTCTGGGCGGTTACGGCAAATCCTCATCAACCTGATCGGCAATGGCCTGAAGTTCTCGTCGGTCGGCGGTGTCACCGTATACGTCGACCTGTTTAAGGACGACACCGACATGAACCGGCTATCGTTCAAGGTTGTCGATACTGGTATTGGCATTCCGCGGGAGAAGGTCTGCCTGCTGTTTCATCACTTCTCGCAGGTCAACGACAGCCAGTCGCGGCACTACGGTGGCACAGGCCTTGGACTGGCCATCTCGAAACGTCTCGTCGAGCAGATGGGTGGCAGCATCGGCGTGGAGAGCGAACCGGGGCGGGGCAGCACGTTCTACTTCGATCTGCCGCTGCGTCCGGCCGAGGACGTTACGGCGACGCATCCCGCCGGCGTAAGCCTGCGTATCCTGCTGGCAGACGACAATGCGTCCAATCAGGCGGTTATTGCCCGGATGCTGGAGCGGCAGGGCCATCGCGTCGACACAGTCGGCAACGGGCTGGAGGCGGTGGAGGCCGTGCGGACCCGGCCCTACGACCTTATTGTCATGGACATCGCCATGCCGGAGATGGACGGCCTGATGGCGGCCGAGGCGATCCGCGACCTGACCGGGCGGCGCGGGCGCGTGCCGATCATTGGCCTGACCGCCAATGCAGCGGGCACCGCCGAGGCCGACTGCAATCGCGCTGGCATGAATGCATTTATGACCAAGCCGGTTACGCCGGATATCCTGGAGCGGGCGATCAATCGTGCCATGACGCCGATCATGGCGGATGTGATACCTGGGCCGTAGCACCGGCCTCGCTTTCGCCTGCAACGTCAGCGATTGGTCAGGCGCCACCAGCGCCGTCAGTGTTTTCGCCCGGCGTGTCCATGACGATCGGAAGCGCTGGATCATACGGGGGCCGTGACGCGCTGATATAACAGGTGTCTACACATTCCTCTTGCGTACCGCTCGAAGTTCGGTTGTTCTCCCGGCGTATCCGGGAGCGTCCAAAATGTCAGTAACCCGTCGCACTATTGTTGCAGGCGCCGCTGCCGCGCCTCTCATCCGGCCATTCTGCGCGGGCGCGCAGGCAAAGCCGATCATCCGCGTCGGGGTGATGAACGATATGTCCGGCCCGTACCGGGACGTGAACGGTCCAACGGGCGTCGCCTGCGCCAAGCAGGCGGTGCAGGAATTCCAGGCCGGCAGCTTCGATGTGGAAGTGCTCTCGGCCGACCATCAGAACAAGCCGGACGTGGCCGTGTCCCTGGCGCGCGAATGGTTCGACAACCGCGGGGTCGACATCATCATCGACGTTGCCGCCACCTCGTGCGCCCTGGCACTGGCCTCGATCGTCAAAGAAAAGAACAAGATCATGATCGCGACGAGCACAGCCTCGTCCGATGTGACCGGCAAGGCGTGCACGCCAAACTCGATGCACTGGGTGTTCGACACCTACATGGAGGCCAAGTCCACCGGTGGCGCGATGGTGCAGGCGGGCGGGGATACGTGGTTCTTCATCACGCCAAACTACGCTTTTGGCGAGGCGACGCAGCGCGACACAACGAAGTTCGTGCAGGCCGCCGGCGGCAAGGTCGTCGGGTCGCAACTCTACCCATTCCCCGAGACTACCGATTTCTCCTCATTTGTGCTGAAAGCGCAGGCGTCCGGGGCAAAAATCCTGGGTATCTGCGGCGCTGGTGCCGACCTGATCAACATCGTCAAGCAGGCGCACGAATTCGGCGTGACCAAGACCATGAACCTGGCGGCCATGGTCGCCTATACGACCGACATGCGCTCGATCGGCATCGAGCAGGCGCAGGGCACGCGCCTGTCGGAGACCTACTACTGGGACCTGAATGAGCGGACGCGCAGCTTCCAGAAGCGTATCCAGCCGAAGGTGACGCAGTATCCGAACATGGCCCAGGCTGGCGACTACTCCTGCACGCTGCACTACCTGAAGACGGTCAACGATATGGGTGCCGCCGCGGCGAAGGCGGACGGTGCGGCGACGGTGGCGCGCATGAAGGCGATGCCGACGGACGACGATTGCTTCGGCCCGGGCAAGATCCGGGACGACGGACGGAAGATTCACCCGGCCTACCTGTTCGAGGTGAAGAAGCCGTCCGAGAGCAAGCACGACTGGGATCTATACAAGCTGATCGGCACCACGGCGGCGGATCAGGCGTTCCGGCCGCTGTCCGACAACGCCTGCCCGCTGGTGAAGGCGTAGCGTCCGTCGCAATTACCGCGCCGGCCGGTCGCGGCCGGTTTGCGTGTGCGCGAGACGCCGGAGGCGTGGTTTCGGCTGGTCAGGTGCGGTGTCCAGCACCGCATGCAGCGCCGCCACGGTCTCCGGCGAGAGGCGCCGGATCATTTGGGCAAGACGATTAGCCAGCGCCGTCTGCTCTGGCGTCAGTCCAGCCGTATTGACGGTGATGCGGGGATTGGACAGTCGGGCGAGGCGGGTAAGGTCGTCGGCTTCATCCCAGATCAGGCCAAAGAATTCATTCACCTGGTGCACCAGCCCCGCGCTGGGCGCACCGCGCTTGCCATGTTCCAGTGCCGATAGATAAGCGGCCGAGACCTGCAGCGCCTCGGCCAATTGCTTCAGCGTGATGCCACGATCGGCGCGCAGGGTGCGCAGCCGGGCACCAAACGGCGTCATCGCACCCGGCGCAATAACAGCCGGACGGAGCCGGGATTCTGCGCGTGCGGATGCGCCGCGCCCAGTACCAGCGGGCGGATGTCAGGACGGTTCAACCAGTGTGGGAATTCGCGACGGATGGCGCCGCTGTTTTCGCCCGATCCGCGGCCGGTGATGATTTCGACGCAGCGCAGGCGCTGCGCATGCGCACCGCGCAGGAAGCTGACCAGCGCGTGATACGCGTGCTGCACGGTCATGCCATGCAGGTCGAGCGTTCGCTCCGTCGCAAGACGACCGGTGCGCAGGCGCTGCCAGGTTGCCTTATCCAGGCCGCCGGGGGTTCCGCCAACCTCGAGCGGCGCGGCCATTTGCCGCGGCAGTCGCGGCGGGGGTGATGCGGCTGCACCGGTGACGGCTGTACGCTTTGGCGGTTCCGCCGCCAGCTCGGCCAGAAGTGGTGCCGCATCCTGCACGGAATGGCGTCCGGACAGCGGCACGATCATCCGTGCAAATGCTGCCCAGGCCGTGCGGTCAGCCTCGTTCAGGCCGCGCGTGCGTGGCGGCATTGGAGAGTACTGGAAGGCAGGCGGCTGAGCCGAGCGTTTTCGTCATGGTTGGCGGAGGCGGACCATCCACGACCGTGCCTCAACCTCGAAAGCATCGCGCCGTGACGGTAAGTATGGCACGGGCCGCCAGGCCTCGCCGCGGGTGACAAACGATCAGGGATCACGCGACAGTCCGCGTGATTGCAGCGCGTCCAGGTAGTTCGCCCAGATGCGCTCCTGGTTCCGGCCGAGGTCCGCCAGGTACTCCCACGAGTAGATACCCGAGTCATGCTTGTCGTCGAACAGCAATCGCACCGCGTAATGACCCACCGGTTCTATGCCGATGATGCCCACATGCCGCCGCCCCGCGACAACCTGTTTCTGTCCCGGATTGTGTCCCTGAACCTCGGCACTCGGACTTTCCACCCGCAGCAGTTCGGCCGGCAGGGCATAGGCACTGCCGTCATCAAACGACACGCGCAGCAGCTTTGCCGCTCGGTCGAGGCGGATCTCAGTCGCCGTGGGCATCAGCCGTCCAGTTGGCGGGCTTCGTCCGGCAGCATGATCGGAATGCCGTCACGCACAGGATAAGCCAGGCCGGCCTTCCGGCTGATCAGTTCATTGGCCGCACGATCATACTCCAGTGGCCCCTTCGTCAGGGGGCACACCAGAATCTCCAATAGGCGGGGATCAACGCCAGGATGCGGTGCGGGAGCCTCTGCTACGTCGGTTTCGGCAGGCATTGTCTCAACTCACGGTATGACCAGACGGCGAGTCGGGCGGTCCGGCGGCACCCATTTGCAGCAGCGCCAGCAGTGTCGCCGCGCGTTCGGCCGGCGTCGGTGCCTCCAGCAGCGCCTGCTTCTCCACCGGCTCGAACGGACAAGCCATCGCCAGGGTTACCACCAGTGCCTCGTCCGGCATACGGCGGATGGCGTCCCAGTTAGCGTCCACCTGGCGGCGTTGGAAGTAGCCCCGCAAGGCCGCCAGCAACTTTTCCCGATCGCAGGAAGCGGGATGCTGCTCTTCATCGAGGTCGGCAAGGAAACGTGCATAGTCGCCGCGCACCCGCCGATAGCCGCGTACCATGTCGAGTTCGCTGTCCACGGCGAAGCGCACCAACCCGGTCAGGGTGATCAACAGCCGGCCGTCATCGGTTTCGCTGAACGACGACAGTCGCCCCAGGCAACCGATCCTGTACAGCGCCGGGCCGTTCGGACCCTCAGGCTGCGTCGGATCAGGCTGGATCATCGCGAACATGCGGCCGGCGGCCAGCGAGTCCAGCGTCATCGCCAGGTAACGCGGCTCAAAGATGTTCAGCGGGAGCTTGCCCCCCGGCAGCAGCAGTGCCCCAGGCAACGGAAAGACCGCAAACTCCGAGGGTAGATCCTGGGGCCGGGGGTGGAACGCCGCCATCAACTGAACAGGATCGAGGACAGGCGGCGACGTGCGGTGCCGACGACAGGCTCGTCTGCTCCCCAGGCCTCAAAGAATTTCAGCAATTGTTGCCGCGCGGCGCCGTCGTTCCAGTCCCGCTTGCGGCGTACGATCTCCAGCAGCGCATCGGCAGCCGCTTCGCGTTCGCCGGATGCGTTCAGCGCCGTTGCCAGATCGTAGCGCGCCTCCAGATCGCCCGGGTCGGCCTCCAGTCGCGCCTGCAACGAGGCAAGTTGCGATTTGGCGGCTCTGCCCTCCTTCGTCAGCGCCAGGGCGCTGCGGGCGCCGGCAATCTCGGCGTGTTCGGTTAGCTTTTCGGGCACCTGGCTAAGTGCCTGCTCCGCCTGATCCTCCTGCCCGAGGGCGATCAACGCCCGGATCAGGCCACCCCACGCATCGCCATTCTCCGGCTCATCGTGCAGCAGAGCGCTGAACAATTCGCCCGCCTGCTGCGCGTCGCCGGCCTCCAGCGCGGCCTTGGCCTCGGCCAGCAGATCAGCGCCCGGCATAGTACCGCCGGCAACCTTCAGCAGGCTCTCGACGAAGCGCTTCACCTCGGATTCCGGCAGGGCGCCCTGGAACAGATCCGCGATCTGGCCTTGCCAGAATGCCACCACGGTGGGTACGGATTGCAACGGAACGCCCAACTGAGCCAGTTGCCGGACCAGGCCCTGGTTCTTGTCGATGTCGATTTTCACCAGCTTCACGCGCCCGCCGGCGGCGCGCGTCACCTTCTCCAGCGTCGGTGTCAGTGTCTTGCACGGGCCGCACCAGGTTGCCCAGAAGTCCACCAGGACGGGCATGGTGCGCGACGTCTCGACGACATCCTGCATGAAGGTCTTCTGGTCGCCGTCGACGATCATGTCAGCAGCGCCGGTCGCGTCTTGTGACTGGCCGATGATGGTATCCATTGCGTCGTATTCCTTGTCGTCCTCAGCGAACGACGACCGTTGTGTTGGTCGTCTAGATGTAGGCTTCTGGCGATCAGACAAGCGCGGCGTCCCGGCCGCGCATATGTTTTCCGAAAATGACGCCGAACCGATCATCCGTCCAGGGGTGGCCCGGCGCTGATGTTGAACGCTGGCCAGCCGGAACGCAGGCCGTCACGCAGCCGCGCGTCGAACAGAACGGTCAGTCAAACAAAGAGCTGACAGAACTCTCATCGCTGATCCGGCGCATGGCTTCGGCCAGCAGCGGCGCAATCGTGATCTGGCGAATATTGGCGCAGCGGTTCACATCGTCGGTTGCCAGGATCGAATCGGTGATGGTCATTGCCTGGATGGGGGAGGCCGCGATCCGCGCCACCGCGCCCCCGGATAGCACGCCGTGCGTGACATAGGCGCTGGCGGAGCGGGCGCCGCGCTTCATCAACGCGCCCGCGGCATTGCAGTGGGTGCCGCCGGAGTCCACGAGGTCGTCGATCAGGATGCAGTCGCGATCGACGACGTCGCCGATGACGTTCATGACCTCCGACACGCCGGCGCGCTCGCGACGCTTGTCGATAATGGCAAGGTCGCAGTTCAGCCGCGTGGCGATGGTGCGGGCGCGCACCACGCCACCGACATCGGGGGAGACGATCATCACGTCGCGGCCGCCGAAACGTTCCTGGATATCCCGCGTGAACAGCGGCGCCGCGTAGAGATTGTCGACAGGGATGTCGAAGAAGCCCTGGATCTGCCCGGCGTGCAGGTCCATCGTCAGCACGCGATGGGCGCCGGCCTCAGTGATCAGATTGGCGACCAGCTTGGCACTGATCGGTGAGCGCGAGGCCGTCTTCCGATCCTGCCGCGCGTACCCGAAATAGGGGATCACCGCCGTAATGCGGCGCGCCGAGGAACGGCGCAGCGCGTCCAACGTGATCAACAGCTCCATCAGGTTGTCGTTGGCCGGGAACGAGGTTGACTGGATGACAAACACATCCTCGCCGCGCACGTTCTCCTGGATTTCGACAAACACCTCCATGTCGGCGAAGCGCCGGATAGAGGCCTTGGTGAGAGGCAGTTCCAGGATATGCGCGACCGACTCGGCCAGGGGGCGGTTGCTGTTGCAGGCAACGATTTTCATGGGCTCGCCGCGTCGTAATGGGGCCGGCTGCTCACACCGCCGGGATCGCCGGTCTTCTAGCAATGGGATTGTCATGTGTCCACGAACGCACCGTGGTCGTTCGGGCCATGAGTGGGTCTTAGACGGTCTCTCTCTCGGACTGACATGGGGCGCCAGGCTGTCGGCGCTGCGACCGGACCGGTGACGCGTCGCTATCCGGCGGGCTGCGGACACGCGTGGTGTTCGACGCCGCCGATGATACTGGCGCGTTCTGCGCCTGCCAGCGGAGACGGCATCGGTCCGCTGTGCAAAGCGGCAACGCCGGCCCGAAAACGAATGCCAGGAGAGCGAAACAGTCCTGACCGGTGGCCGCTGGCGCCCTGTGGCATCGGAGCCGGACGCCAGGCGATCGAAGCGGCTATGGCTCCTGGCGCTTCTTCCGCTCCATCGATTCCTGGAACTGGCGGTCCTGGGTCGGTGCGCCGCCTGTCGGCTGCGGCGCGTTGCGAGGCGTCATGGCGCCGGGTTCGGCGGCCTTTGCTGCCTCCGTCAGCGCCTTCACCTGCTGACGCAGCATCCACTCCTGCGCCGCGGGAAAGCGGATCATGCCCGGCACCTGGGCGTTGACGTTGACATCCCGCCATTTCGGGTGGAACCCGGGCTCCTGGAGCCGCGGCAGCCGGTCGAACAGATAGGTGGTCAACCGGGCGACGCGGCTGTACCGTTCCGAATTGAGCGGCCAATTGTAGGACGCGAGCACGGTCGGCACCGCGATCGTCGCCACGTCCTGTCCCGGCTGGATCAGGTTGGGATAGTCGGCCGCCGTCAGCGTTGACGGCAGATAGAGGCCATAGTCGCTCGTCTCGACCGGCAGGAACCGGAAACCGGGCGGCCACGTACCCTGAACGAACGTTTCGGCGGGCTTGGCGGTTACGAACACCACGGCTGCCATGTCGTTCCGCCCGTTGCGCATCTGCTCCAGCGCCACCGCGTTGGGCACGAACGACTTCTGCACGTCCAGCTTCAGCCGCTCGAACATCAAGGGTCCGGAATGGGCCGCGCCGGTTCCAGGCGTGTTGAAGTTGACCTTCTTCCCCTGCAGGTCGGCGAGGGAGGTGATGTCAGGCCGGGCGAAGACATGCAGTTCGGACGGGAACAGATTAAGGATGTAGGTGATGCGCTGCTGGATGTCCGGCACCTGCGCCTTGAAGGCTTCCAGTGCGTCGGTATTGATGATGGCCGCATCAACGCCGCGCAGGAACAGGATCGCCTCGACGTTGTCGGCCGCGCCACGGGTAACGATCGGCAGGACGTAGAGCTTGTCGCCGTCATCGACCACGCGCGCAATTTCGGCCGCATGGCGGATAGGCTCGCCTTCCAGCGGACCACCGGCGAGCCCGACCGTCCAGGCGTTCAACCGGTCCCGCATTGCCGCCTCGGCGGCCGGGGACAGGGTCGGGGAGGCCGGCTGAGCGTCCGCGTTGGGTCGCGCGGAGGGCGGTTTCCTGGCACTAGCCGGGGGCGCTTCGTCACCCGAAGATGCTTGAGCCCCTGGCACAGAAGCCGGCCGGGACTTCCGGCTCTTCTGTTGTGGCGCTTCCTCTGCCGAGGGCGATGGCACCGCCGCTGTCTGGCCGATGGCCTGTGCCGTGATGACGATGCACGCTGCCGCCCCGACGCACAGCGTCAGCAGTGGGAGGCGAAGCCTCATGCCGGCAGTTCTGTACGGCAGAAGGCGGCCGTGTTCACTGCCACGATGTGGCGGGAGGGCAACCTCATCAGCGGCCCGATCCGCCGCCCGCAAGTCGATCCAGCAGCGCCGGCGCCTCAGGATCGCCCAGGGTCAAGCCGCTGCGATACCAGGAGGCGGCAAATCCGGCATCCGGCCGTGGTCCGGTTACCTTCAGGGTCGCCAGGAACGCGGGGTCATAGGTCTTGCCCACGGACGTCGCGGCACGGCCGCTGCCCAGGCTGGCGGCCCGCTCATACAGCAGGCGAGCGGCGGCAATATCACCCATGGCCAGCAGCTTGTCGCCACGCGCCAGCAGCGCCTTTACATCGGCCGGCTCGCCCCTGGCCGCCTGGTCGGCCGCGCTGGCATCCGGTTTGGCCGTGGCATCGGCCTTGGCGGTTGTCTCGGCCCGGGCTGGCGCGTCGGTTCGGGCGGTGGCATCCGGCTTGGGAGCGATATCGGGTCGGCTCACGGCGTCGCCCTTCGGTGCAACCCCCGGCCGAGCCGCACCTTCGGGTTTCGCGATCGGATCCGGTGCGCCGGCTCGGTCTGCCTTCAGTTTCGCCGCAGCGGTCGTCGCAGTCGGCACTGGCGGCGATGGCTCAACGGGTCCGGTCGCATGACCGCTTGCGCCGGTCGGGCCTGGCGGGGCCATTTCCTTTGCGGCGGTTCCTGTGCCGGCCGGCGCAACGGGCGCCGTGGCAGCCGTCCCCTGACCCCGGGCACCGGAGCCGCCGTTCGCTGGCCCGACTGGCGCGGGCGTGGGCGCTGCGGCGCCAGTGTGCGGCGCGTCAGCCACTGGGGGGCCGGATGAGGCAGTACTGCTGTAAGCGGGTCTAGCGTCGCCGGCAGCCAGCTTCGCGACTCCGGCTTCGGCGCTTGCCGCTGAGGTGGCGGAAGCGTCTGTTCCCCTGCTGGAGCCGCCTGGCAGGACGGACTGGATTTGCGCGCGCAGGACGTCCAACAAGGGTGCGATGGCCGGGGCGAGGTGTCGATCAACCAGTCCGGCGACCGGTCCGGACGGGTCGAGGCGGCGGTTTGCCTCGGCTCCGGCGATAACCACGATGGCGATGCCAGCAAGGATGCCAACATTGCGCACCCAACGGCGCGGGCGTCGCGTGGGTTGGTCCGATAATGGTGTGTTTGGCGTCGCTTCGGCGAGGCGGATCGTCTCCAGCCCAGGCACGAGATCGGCCCGCTCGGCATCAATGACAGATACCGGTGCTGGCGCGGCCGGCACCCGGAGGACGGAACGGCCTGGGAAATTGTCGAACAGCGGGATCGGGTAGGTCCCGGCGGGCTTCGTCGGGTCCGTCTTCGCGGTTCTGCCAACTCCGTCCACGGACGTGCCCGATGCCGCGATCCTGGGCGTGACCGTCTGAATTGCAGCGCCGGCGGACTCCGCCTCGGCGATACGTGGCCGCAAAGCGCCGATGTCATCGTCCGTCAGAACCCACTGCGCCGCGATCAGGGTCCTCAGATCATCTGCCACTTGCCAGAAGGCTGGCTGCGCGCAGAACACGATCTGCGGTGCAACCTCGCTGGCCAGCGTCGACAGCAGCCGCAGATAGTTCACCGCATCCTGCCGCAGCGCTTCCGCCCCATCCACGATCAGGATGACCGGGCGGCCGCTGCCGGCCTGATCGGTCAGCACATCAAACAGCTTCTCGATGTCGTCGGGGTCGAAGGCCGCCTCCGGCCTACCGAGCAGCTGTGCCGCCAGCGTTGTCAGCCTGAGGCCGCCTTCGTCCGGTCCTCTGACGATCAGAACACGCACGGAATGCGCGGCCAGCGCGGCCAGCAGCGCATTCGCCGCCGCTCCACAGGCGCTGCGATCCGTCCCGATAACTGCCAGGAAGCCGGTTCCCGCAAGGAGGCGCGCGACGACGTCATCGATGACCGTCGGCTGGAGAGGCAGCGTTGGCGAGGTCTCAGCGGGCGAGGGTGGGTTGGCCACTTCCTCGCGGGCTGATGGAGTGAGGGCATCGGCCATTGGTGTAAACATTAGCGTGAGTTAAACGCTGCGGCAACGTTCCACCTGCTGTGCCGTAATGAAGTTGTATCAAAATATTTCCAGGACACGTTCTGCGTGTTGGCTTGCGCCTACTCGTACGACGGCGCCCTCGATACTGCATCTGTATGTCCATTCCTGGAGCGGCACCTTCTGGCTGGCAGCTGACCAGGCCGGCGGCGTCGCAGCGTGTTTCCAGCAGCATTTTCGCCGCACGACGCGCCGGGCTTGATTGTGCCCGGCGCAACGCCTACATCTGCCGCGTCCGCTTGCGGACTATGGTGATAAACGGTGCGTGGAATAAGCGTTGTGGACCCGGGGGCAGTGCCCGGCGCCTCCACCAGTTTTCCCGGCTTGTCGGCTGGGCCAACGGGGGCGAAACAGGCTCGACACGCGTGGTAAAGACCCACCTTTTGCCCGGCATGATACCGCCGTTATCGGGTCAATCTACAAGTGCCAATGACAATGAGGCGCTCGCCGTCGCTGCATAAGCGATAGGCGCGGTTCGGGGGGCACCGGGCAACAGAAGCCCCCCACTTCACCAGTTGCAGCTGATCCCGAAGACTTCGGCGAAGCCGCGCTTGCCGGCCGGCGTAATGGCAACGGCGCGCGTGTCGCGCTGGCGCTGCAGCCAGCCGAGGTCCAGGCAGCGGTGGCACAACGCGGCGCCGACACGCCCGGCGAGGTGCGGACGCCGCTCGCTCCAGTCCAGGCAGGGGCGGCACAGCACGCGCCTGCCGTCCGCCGGGTGCGCGCCGAACTCAGCCAGGAACGCGTCGCCCGATGCCGTGGTCTCCCCGCCGTCCGGCGACAGCACAATATGTCCGGCCTCGGTTAGTGAGTCTGCCAGCGCCACGCCCAGCCGGCCGGCGAGGTGGTCGTAGCACGTGCGGGCGGTGCGCAGCCCTTCGGGCCCGCGCCATGTTCGGGGGGCGGGGCTGGCCGAAGCAGCCAGCGCCATCACGCTCTCCAGCATCTGCCCAACGAGAGGGCTGAACAGACGGTAGTAGCGGTGTCGCCCCTGGCGCTCCACCGAGAGGAGTTGCGCGTCGGTCAGCTTGGCGAGGTGCCCGCTGGTGGTCTGCGGCGAGACATGCGCGGCGAAGGCGAGCTCCTTCGCCGTCAGTGCCCGCCCGTCCATCAGCGCGGTCAGAATGTTGGCTCTGGCGGGATCGCCCAGCAGGGCAGCAATACGGCTTACGTCGCTCATGCGCCGGATGTTAGCGCGGCCGGCGCGCGATGCACGTGTGGACGCCTCGGCGCCGGCCGAAGGATCAGGCAGCCAGTTGCTCGACCGTGACGCTATCGCCGGCGATGGTGGTGCGGCGCATGTCGCGCACCTGCGTCTCATCGAAGCGGCGCACGCGGTGCATCGTGGTGCGGTTGTCCCACATTACCAGGTCGTAAGGCCGCCATTTGTGGCTGTAGCAGAAGCGCGGCTGTGTCGCGTGCTCCGTCAGGTCACGGATGAAAGCGCGCGCCTCGGGCATCGGCCAGCCGATAATGGTGCCGATATGCGAGGATAGGTACAGCGACTTACGCCCCGTGACCGGGTGCGTACGCACCAGGCGCTGCCGGACCGGGGTAAACGCTTTCTTTTCATCCTCGGACAGTTCGGTAAAGCCGAGCGTGCCGCGGGAGTAAAGGAGGGAGTGTTCGCAGACCAGGTGCTCGATCTGCGCTTTCGTTTCGTCGTCGAGCGCATCATAGGCCGCGCGCATATCGGCAAATTCCGTGTTGCCGCCTTTGTCCACCACGATCCGCCCCGACAGCAGCGAATACTTCGCAGGCACCGCCCGGAACGAACTATCGGAATGCCAAAGCTGGTTGCCGAGGTTGAACAGACGTCGCCGGTCGTCGCGCGCCAGCGGCTGGTGGTCGGCACCCAGGTTCGATACGTCCGCCATGTCGGCATCGAGCCGGCGCTGCTCAGGCCGTGTGACGTTGCCGCCGGCTGTGGTTTCAAGTGCACCGAAATAGCGGCTGAAGCGCTTTTGCTGGTCGTCATCGGCAAAGCGCTGGCCGTGGTAGACCAGCACTGCGTAGCGGTCCATGCCGGCTTCCAGGGCAGCGACCTGGGGCTGCGTCAGCGGCTGTGTGATGTCGACGCCGGTGACCTCGCCGACGAAGCCAGGGGTAAGGGGGGTGATTGTTACGGTCATTTGTCGTTCCTATGCCGCTTGCGCCTGTGGCGCCGTCATTGCGTCGCCCCGGACCGTGGAACGGCGCATGTCGCGGATGTCATGCAGATCGTCGTAGCGGCGGGCACGGTGCATCGTCGTGCGGTTGTCCCAGATCACCAGGTCCCAAGGGCGCCAGGCGTGAGCATACGTGAACTCCGGCTGCGTCGCATGCTCCATCAGGTCGCGGATGAAGGCGCGCGCCTCCGGCACCGGCCAGCCGACGATGCTGCCGATATGGGCCGACAGGTAGAGCGACTTGCGGCCGGTGACCGGGTGCGTGCGCACCAGCCGGTGGCGCACTGGGCGCAACTTGTCCTGGTTGTCGGCGCCATAGGCTTCGGCCGGAAAGCCAATCATTTCGCGTGAGAAGGCGTTCGAGTGCTCTGTGACCAGGTCCTCGATCTGCGCTTTCGTTGCACCGTCGAGCGCGTCGTATGCCGCACGCATGTCGGCAAATTCCGTATTGCCGCCCTTGCCTGGCACGATGCGGGCCGATAGCAGCGAATACTTCGCCGGAATGGCTCGGAATGATGCATCGGAGTGCCACAGCCGGTTGCCGAGGGCGATCAGGCGCACGCGGTCATTCGCGGCGCGCAGCTGGTTATTTCGATCCAGGTTCGAGATGTCGGCCATTTCCAGCTTCAGCCGTCGCTCTTCCGGCTTGCTCATCTCGCCGCCGGAGGACACTTCAAGCTCGCCGAAACATCGGGTGAAGGCGAGTTGGCTGTCGTCGTCGAACTGCTGGTCGTGGAAGACGAGCACGGCGTAATGGTCCATGCCGGCTTCGATGGCGGCAACCGCGGCTTCCGACAGCGGTGCCGTCAGGTCAATGCCGCTGACCTCGCCGACGAAGTCGCCGCTGACATTCTGGGTCAATGGAGTGATGTTCATGGACGCCTGCCTCTGCGGATTGGCGCTGATCATAGGCCATCTGGGATGCGGATTGCCAATCCTGGGCGCGCAGGCTTTGGTGATCTTCGTGGCATACGTTGAGTGCTTGGTGTCGGCTCGATTTCCGTACGCCTTGCTGGTTCCGGTAAATCAAGGCGACACGGAGCGCATCAAGGATGCCACCGCGCGACACTGAGCGCGCTACGCCGCTCTTGCGCAATGACCGCCTGCCCAGGATGATCCGCCCAAAATGACTGCTGGGGAAATCGTCATGCGTTGGCTTGCGTTGCTTGCCCTGAGTATGTTCTGCGCCTCGGCGCGTGCTGAAGTGAACGAGGTGCGCTTCGCCCAGCAATTCAGCATGGGCTACCTGCAGTTCAACGTCATGAAGCACCAGAACCTGCTGGAGAAGCACGCCAGGCGTCTTGGCCTGCCGGAACTGAAGACCGTGTTCGTCACCTTCAACGGCCCGGACATGATGAATGATGCGCTGCTTTCCGGCTCGATCGACATTGCTTCGGGCGGCATGCCGGGTCTGCTGACGATCTGGGCAAAGACCAAGGGTTCGCCGCAGGAGGTACGCGGCGTCGCGGCGATGTCACAGCAGCCGCTTTGGCTGAATTCGCGCAATCCGAACGTGCGTTCGATCAAGGACCTCACCGAGAAGGACCGCATCGCCTTGCCTGCGGTGAAGGTCTCGGCGCAGGCGGTGCTGCTGCAGATGGCAGCCGCGAAGGAATGGGGCGACGCAGCGTATGACCGGCTGGATCACCTGACCTTCTCGCTGTCGCCGCCGGATGCAACGAGCGGGTTGCTTGCCGGCTCAGGCGATTTCAACGCTGCGTTTACCGTGCCGCCCTACCAGAACATCCAGATGCGCGACCCGGCGGTGCACACCGTCCTGACCTCGACCGAGGTGGTCGGACCGTCGTCCGGCGGCATGGCCTGGACCTCGAAACGGTTCCACGATGGGAACCCGATGGTCTATCGCGCGATCCTGGATGCGATGCAGGAGGCGTCGGATTTCATTGCGGCCAATCCAAAGGAGACGGCAGCGTATTTCGTGGAAGACTCCAAGGGACGGGTGGACCAGGCGCTGATGGAACAGCTGCTGTCTGATCCGGCGTTCAAGTATATCGTGACGCCGCATGGCACCATGAAATGGGCGAGCTTCATGGCCAAGGTCGGCAGGATCAAGGTCGCGCCGGCCTCGTGGAAGGATCTGTTCTGGTCGGAATTACATGATCGGGACGGGGACTAGGCGCGATTCGTTACGGCGGCGACAAGCCGCCGTCACCCGCCCCGCAAGTCTCTTTCGAAACGGTCACGCCACCGCTCCAGGCTGTTTTCCCGCATGACCTGCAGCATGGCCTGGTGGCGCTCTCGCCGTTCTTCGGCCGGCATCGACAGCGCCCGGTCCATCGCCTTGGCCATTCCGGATTCGTCATAGGGATTGACCAGGAGCGCGGTATCCAGTTCGCGGGCGGCGCCGGCGAACTCGGACAGGATCAGCACACCAGGGTCCTCGGGGTCCTGCGCGGCAACGTATTCCTTTGCCACCAGGTTCATGCCGTCGCGCAGCGGCGTCACCAGGCAGGCCTGCGCCTCGGCGTATAGCGGCATCAGCACGTTGCGGGGAAAGCTGCGGTTCAGGTAGCGCAGTGGCACCCAGTCAACCTCGGCAAAGCGGCCATTGATCCGGCCGGCCTCGCCCTCCAGCTCGCGCCGGATCCGCTGGTAGGTCTCGATATCTGACCGGGAGGGCGGCGCGATCTGCATGAACGTCACCAGCCCGTGCTGCGCCGGGAAGTCGGCCAGAAACCGTTCAAACGCCGCGAAGCGCTGGCGCAGTCCCTTCGAATAGTCCAGCCGGTCGACGGACAGGATCAGCCGCTCCATCAGGAACGCGCGCATGCGCGTTGCCTGGCGGCGGTTGATGGGCGTCTCCGCCTGGGCACGCACCTCATCGACATGGACGCCGATCGGGTAAACGCCGGTCTTCACGACCCGGTCGTAGACGCGCACAGCGCCGCTGCCCAACCGCTCACCGTTGGCATACCGGACGAGATAGTCGACGAAACCCGTTCGGTCGATTTCGGTCTGGAAGCCGATCAGGTCGTAGCCGCACATCGATCGGACCAAGTCGGCGTGGGACGGTACCGTCATGAACACGCCTGGCGCCGGCCAAGGTGTGTGCAGAAAGATGCCGATGCGGTTGGTCAGGCCCAGGGCGCGCAGGGAGTCGGCGAAGCACAGCAGGTGATAGTCGTGCGCCCAAATCAGATCATCCGGCTGCACCATCGGGGCCAGCGCCTGGGCAAACAGGTCGTTGACGCGGCGATAACCCTCGAACTCGCTCCACTCGAAGCGGCCGAGGCCAATTTGATAGTGGAGGGCCGGCCACAGCGTGCCATTGGCGAAGCCGCGATAGAAATCATCGTAGTCGCGCCGCGACAGATCGATGGTGAACAGCGTGATCGGCCCAACGGTGCGGTGCGGTTTCGGCGCGCTGGCCTCGGTGACGTCGCCGCTCCAGCCGAACCACAGTCCACCCTTCTGCCGCAGCGCATCCAGCACGCCGGCGGCAAGGCCACCGGCGGTCGCTTCACCCTCCTGGATCGGGGCGACGCGGTTGGAGACAACGACAAGACGCGACATGGCGGTAGGCTCCGGGCGCGGTCACACAAGCAGCGTCGTCGCGCGGCCTGTTGTTATAACGCCATCATGTCAGGACGCCATGCACGCGCGCAGCACCGTGCCGCGCAAAAAAAGACCGGAACGAAGGGTTCCGGTCGTCTCGGTCGTGATCATAACGGCCAAGCCGCGGAGCGTTGGCCTGGCGGGCGCCCGGTTCAGCGCACCCGATGGTTTGGATTCACCCGCAAATCCAGGTGCTGGCGCTGTCTGCTCCGCGAAGCCGGTGCTTGCGCCACTTCCTCATAGGTCCGCCAGCCGCTCCGTTCCGCGACAGGGCGAAGGTCGTTCGGTGCCGGGTTCAGTACCGGGATAGGGGCGGGCGCGACGGCAGCGGTCACGACCGGGCCACCACGATCCGGGCGATTGTAGATGAAGCCGTAGGTCGGATAGACGGAGCCGAAATCGGTGCGGCTGCCGACTTGAACGCGCACCGCCGACCAGTCGTTTGCTTCCGACACGTCGACGACGGAAACCCCGCGTGCCACGCCGCCGCGCGTACCAGCCCAATTGGCGTGGTCGATCAGGACTTCGCGGGCATTGATCACCTCGGATACGACGGCGACGTGTCCCATCCGCATCCGCCCGTTAGCCCGAAACGCCAGAACGCTACCGGGTTCTGGCTGATGGCCCCGGGCATACTGACCGGCTGCGTTATACCACCACTCCCAGGCGTTGCCGGGGATCTGGATGCCGGAGACATTCCGGGCGTACGGCACACACGAAATCCCGCCCCAGGAGCGGTAATTGACGTTGCTGTAGCCATAGCGGCCGCGGGCGTTGGCAAAGCTCACGTGGCGGCCCGCATTGTAGGCGTAGTAGGCCCGGCCGTACTGGACGCCATATTTCTGCGTTATGGCAACTTTATGTGGCGCTTGCGCACCACCATGTGTTGCGGAAATACCACTCTGACGTGGATTTGACTTAGCATATGCGTCATTCTGCAAAGAAAACATGGAGAGCAGAAGGGCCGATCCGATAAGACAAGCCTTGGTTTCTGATCGCCATCCTCGCATCGACTCGCTCCGCGCAGTTTCACCGTCCATCTGGCGGTAGAGCAGGGTTGCGGCTGGCACAATCCATTGAGGCTCGCTTTTCATCCGCGGTGATCGAATTCGCCGAATTTGCCCTGTGGACAAGCTAGCAAATTAGGCTTTCTGTCTTATTTTGACACGGTATGCATCAGAATGAGCGATTAGCCGCTGAGCGTTGCAACCACTGATTGTTGCGAGGGCGCATCCTGAGGCTGACGCGCCGACCCATGGCAGGGGATAGCGGGGGTCGCTACAGTTCCACTGGTCCACCCACGGATATCGGCATGCACATCACCGCCCCCCAGACTGTCCGCGTCGGCAACCTTGAAATCGGCAACCATCTGCCGTTCGTGCTGATCGCGGGGCCGTGCCAGATCGAATCCCGCTCCCATGCGCTGGAGGTGGCAACCGAACTGCGCGCCATCAGCCAGCGCACCGGCGTGCCGATGATTTACAAATCCAGCTACGACAAGGCCAACCGCACGAGTGCAACCGCCGCCCGGGGCATCGGCATGGCGGCAGGCCTGGCGATCCTGGCCGACGTTCGGGACGCCACCGGGATGCCCGTCCTGACCGACGTGCATGCGCCCGACCAATGTGGGCCCGCGGCCGAGGCGGTCGACGTGCTGCAGATCCCCGCCTTCCTGTGCCGGCAGACCGACCTGCTGCTCGCGGCGGGCGAGACCGGGCGGGCGATCAACGTCAAGAAGGGACAGTTCCTGGCGCCGTGGGACATGCAGAACGTTGCCGCAAAGATCGCCGGCACCGGCAACCGGAATATCCTGCTGTGCGAGCGCGGGGTCAGTTTCGGCTACAACACGCTGGTCAGCGACATGCGCAGCCTGCCGATCATGGCGCAAACCGGCTACCCCGTGGTGTTCGATGCGACGCACTCGGTGCAGCAACCGGGCGGGCAGGGCACGTCATCCGGAGGGCAGCGCGAATTCGCTCCGGTACTGGCGCGTGCCGCCCTGGCCGTGGGGTGCGCGGCGGTGTTCATCGAGACGCATCCGGACCCCGACCGGGCGCCGAGCGATGGTCCGAACATGATCCCGTTGCGGCAGATGGAGGCGCTGGTGGCTCGCCTGGCGGCGTTCGACCGGCTCAGCAAGGCGGCGTGAGCAGCACACTCGATCGACTACGAGCGGTGTGTTTGGCGCTGCCTGATGCCGAGGAGCGGACGACCTGGGACGTTCCGACCTTCCGCATCAACGGCAAGATGTTCGCCCTGGCATCCCCGGTCGGCCGTCGCCCGGCGGTATGGTGCAAGGCGCCGCCCGGCGCGCAGGTCATCCTTGTCGAGGCTGCCCCGGAGCGCTTCTTTCGTCCGCCCTATCTCGGCCATAAGGGCTGGATCGGTATCTGGCTGGATGTCGAGCTGGACTGGGCCGAGATGGATGACCTGATCGGGCGCAGCTATCAGTTGATTGCGCCAAAGAAGCGACGCGCCGGAGCTGACACGTCGGTGTCTCCAAGAAACAAAAGCTTAAGGCGCTTAGTTCATGCAAAGCGCGAAAAGTCGGGCTTACGCTTTTCAACAAAAGCCTGAAACGCCTCGGCCGCTTCGGGCGAGCGCAGGCGCTGGCGGAACAGGTGCAGTTCCTCGGCGATACGACCGGCAAGGTCTGGCTTGCCGTCGCGGATCAGCGCCTTGGTCTGGCGGACGGCTTCGGGCGGCAGCGCCGCCAGGCGCGCAGCGATCCGACGTGCTGCCGGCATCAGCTCGGCATTCTCGACAACCTGATTCACGAAGCCCCAATCATGCGCCGTTTCCGCGTCCATCGGTTCACCCAATAGTAGCAGCGCGCTGGCCCGCTGGTGGCCGACGAGACGGGGAAACAGCAGCGAACTGCCCGCCTCGGGCACAAGGCCGAGGCTGGTAAATGGCATGACGAAGCGCGCGGATCGTGCCGCGATGACCAGGTCGCAGTGCGCCAGCATCGTGGTGCCGACGCCGATCGCGGCACCATTGACCGCGCCGACCAGAGGCTTCTTCAGTGTCGACAGCGCATCAAGGAACGGCGAAGCGTGCACCGACTCGTTCGTGGTCGCGCGCGACTGAAAGTCCTTGATGTCGTTGCCGGCGGTGAAGATGTCGCCGACGCCGGTCAGCAGCGCCACGCGGATCGAAGGGTCAGCATCCGTACGATGCAGCGCATCCACCACCGCCTGGTACATCGCCCGTGTGAGTGCGTTCTTTTTCTCCGGACGGTTGAAGCTGATTTCCAGCACCGGCCCTGCCTGCTCGACGAGTACCTCGGACATTGTTCGCTCCTCCAGTTCCGACGACCTTAGCCGCGATCGCGGGGCACCGACAGGGTCGGCCGTGCGCCGCTAGCGGCGCACATCTATATAAGTATGGCGACGGATGCCGAACCTGATCCGGAGGCGTTGGACGAAGCGTCCGGCGTCATGACCTCGATGCAGGCACCGAGCGGAACCCACTTGCGCACGCGCGCCGTTTGCGCCGAAAAATGCGCATGGCAGCGCATTACTATACGGTCACCTGGGATCAGTTGCATCGCGACGCTCGTGCCCTGGCCTGGCGGCTGATGGCGAACGGACCGTTCAGCGGGATCGTCGCCGTCACCCGCGGCGGCCTGATTCCGGCGGCCATTATTGCTCGGGAGCTCGATCTCAGACTGGTCGAGAGCGTCTGTATCGTGACCTATCAGGATGAGCAGCGCGGCGAGCCACAGATTACCAAGCCCGCTCCCGCGGCCGGGGATGGCACAGGGTTCCTTATCGTCGACGACCTCGTTGATTCTGGCACCACCGCGCGGGTCGTGCGTGCGCTGCTGCCGAAGGCGCACTTCGCGTGCATCTACGCCAAGCCAGCCGGGCGGGAGATGGTGGACAGCTACGTGACCGAGGTGTCCCAGGATACCTGGATCCTGTTCCCCTGGGACACTGAACCGCAGTTTATCGAACCGCTGGCACGGCGCGGGTCACGCTGACTGGCGCGGGCGGCGCCTAAATGCGTCCGTACGTATCTTCGATCCGGACGATGTCGTCTTCGCCCAGATACGCACCAACCTGCACCTCAATCAGGGTCAATGGGATGCGGCCGGGGTTCTCCAGCCGGTGCACGCAGCCCAATGGCAGATAGACGCTCTCGTTCTCGCGCAGGATCAACGTCTCCTGGTCGCGCGTGACCCGCGCGGTGCCATTCACCACGACCCAGTGCTCGGCGCGGTGAAAATGGCTCTGCAATGACAATTGCCGACCGGGCGTCACCACGATCCGCTTGACCTGGAACCGGTCACCTTGTGTCAGGCTCTCATAGAACCCCCAGGGCCGGTACATGCGGTTGTGCGCCACGGCCTCGGACCGCCCGTGCGCCTTCAGGTGCTCCACCACCTTCTTCACGTCCTGCGCCTGCGCGCGGTCCATCGCCAGCACGGCGTCCTTGGTCACCACCACGACAGCGTCCTTCAGCCCCACGACCGCGGTCAGCACGCCATCGCTGCGGACGTAGCAATTCTCCGCACCCTCCAGCACCACATCGCCCTGCGACACATTGCCGGCCGTGTCTTTGCCGCCGAGCTCCCACAACGCGCTCCAGCTGCCGACGTCGGACCAGCCGAGGTCAGCCGGCACCACCGCGGCCTTGCTGGTCCGTTCCGCGACCGCGTAGTCGATGCTGATCGACGGACAGGCGCTGAACGCGGCGACGCCGAGGCGGATGAAGTCGAGGTCCGTCGTCTGCTCCGCCACGGCCTGGCGCACGGGCGGCAGCACGTCGGGCGCGTGCGTCTCCAACTCCTGCAGCAGGGTCCGAGCGGTGAAGACGAACATGCCGGAGTTCCAGAAGTGACGCCCGCCACTCACCAGGCGTTCGGCCGTGGCGGCGTCCGGCTTCTCGACAAAGCGGGCCACCGCAAAGACACCTTCGGCATTTGGCAGTGACGCGCCAGGTTCAATGTAGCCGTAGCCGGTTTCCGGCGAGGTTGGCTTCATGCCGAAGGTAACGACATAGCCGGCCTGGGCAGCCCGGGCGGCAGCGTCGAGCGCGGTGTGCAGGGCAGGGACGTCGGCAATGGCAGCGTCGGCGGCCATCATCCATAGTACGGCATCCGGGTCGGTTTCAGCCACCACCACCGCAGCAGCGGCGATGGCGGGGGCGCTGTTGCGGCCGACCGGCTCCAGCACAATGCGCGCGCCCTCGATGCCTGCGGCGCGCAGCTGTTCGGCGATCAGGAACCGGTGCTCCTGGTTGCAGACGACAATGGGTGCGGCAAAGCGGGCGCCGGCGCCCCGCAGCGCGGTCTCCTGCAGCATGGTGCGTTCGGAGATGAGGGGCCAGAGCTGCTTGGGGAAGCTCTCGCGTGAGACCGGCCACAGGCGTGTGCCGGAACCGCCGGAGAGGATGACGGGAACGATCAGGGGCGTGGGCATTCGAGATTCCAGATGATGCGCCGTTGTTGCAAATCGTTTGCCCTGGTGCCAAGCTTTTCCGCCCTGATTTCCTGATCAAAAGGCGTGTGAAGAATGCAAATTGAGATCGAATACTGCGGCATGTGAGGCTACGAGCCGCGTGCCCGTGTGGCACGGGATCTGATCCTGAAGCAGCATCCGTCGGCCAAGGTCAGCCTGCACAAGACCGGCGGTGGTGTCTTTGAGATCACGGTGGACGGCAAACTGACCTTCTCGAAAAAGTCAGTCGGGCGTTTCCCCACCGAGACGGAGATTGCCGGCGCCGTCAGCGGCGCCTGATCTTCGGACAAATCCTGTGCCAGGGCAGCGGCGGCGCCTGTCGCGTGTCGACGGCAATCGTGTCAAAGCCTTGCTGAAGCCCAATTCCGGTATTTGCCTGATGCTCACGCGTCTGGCATACGCCCCTCGCTTCGCGCGGTAATCTTCGGCACCGCCGCGATCAATCGAAACGAAGGGAACGAATCGGGATGAGCGTAGCCGTAATCCTGATCATAGTCTGCGGGCTAACTGCCCTCGCCTATGGTGTCATAACAACCAGGCAAGTTCTTGCCGCGGATGCCGGAACGGCCCGTATGCAGGAGATTGCCGCGGCGGTGCAGGAGGGCGCGCGCGCCTATCTTAACCGCCAGTACCTGACGATCGCGATCGTCGGGATCGTGATCTTCGCCCTGCTGTGGTTCACGCTGGGCAAGTACACGGCCATTGGCTTCGCCATTGGCGCCGTGCTGTCCGCCGCGGCCGGCTATGTCGGCATGAACGTCTCGGTGCGCGCCAACGTGCGTACGGCGCAGGCTTCGCGTGAAGGTCTGGCGGCCGGCCTGGATGTGGCCTTCAAGGCGGGCGCCATCACTGGTCTGCTCGTCGTCGGCCTCGGCCTGCTGGGTGTCGCCGGCTACTACGCCTTTCTGCGCTCCGCGCTGCCGTCCGACGATCTCCGCCCGGTGCTGGAGGCAATGGTCGCACTCGGCTTTGGCGGTTCGCTGATCTCCATCTTCGCCCGTCTTGGCGGCGGCATCTTCACCAAGGGCGCCGATGTCGGCGCGGACCTGGTGGGCAAGGTCGAAGCTGGCATTCCCGAGGATGACCCCCGCAATCCGGCCGTGATCGCCGACAACGTTGGCGACAATGTCGGCGACTGCGCCGGTATGGCGGCCGACCTGTTCGAGACCTATGCGGTGACCATTGTCGCCACCATGCTGCTGGCCGGCATCTTCTTCACCGGCGCCGCCCGTGACGCGATGCTGATCCTGCCGCTGGGTATCTGCGCGGTCTGCATCCTCACCTCGATCGGCGGCACGTATTTCGTCAAGCTGGGACCGGACAACGGCATCATGAAGGCGCTGTACCGGGGCCTGATCGTCACCGGCCTTGCGTCGATCGTCGGCGTCCTGATCGTGATCTTCCTGTGCACCGGCTTCGGCTCGTTGCCGATGATTGGCGGCGGCACGGTGAACGGCATCCAGTTGTTCGTCTGCGCGCTGGCCGGCCTGGTGGTGACCGGGCTGATCGTCGTGATCACCGAGTACTACACCGCGACCGAATACCGCCCGGTACGCTCGATCGCGCAAAGCTCGACCACCGGCCACGGCACCAACGTGATCCAGGGTCTGGCGGTGTCGATGGAAGCCACCGCGCTGCCGGTGATCGTCATCTCGGTCGGTATCATCGTCACCTATATGGTTGCCGGTCTGTTCGGCATTGCCGTTGCGGCGACCACGATGCTGTCGCTGGCCGGTATGATCGTCGCACTGGACGCCTATGGTCCGGTCACCGACAACGCCGGCGGTATCGCCGAGATGGCGGACCTGCCGAAAGAGGTGCGCGTGACCACCGACGCTCTGGACGCGGTTGGCAACACCACCAAGGCGGTGACCAAGGGCTATGCGATCGGTTCCGCGGGCCTCGCTTCGCTGGTGCTGTTTGCCGCCTACACGCAGGACCTGACCTACTACTTCCCGAATCTGAAGGTCGATTTCGCCCTGCAGAACCCGTACGTCGTGGTTGGCCTGTTCATCGGCGGCCTGCTGCCGTACCTGTTCGGGGCGATGGGTATGACCGCCGTGGGCCGCGCCGCCGGTGCGGTGGTGGTGGAAGTCCGCCGTCAGTTCCGCGAGATCAAGGGCATCATGGAAGGCACCGCCAAGCCGGAATACGGCACGGCGGTTGACCTGCTGACCAAAGCTGCGATCAAGGAGATGATCCTGCCATCGTTGCTTCCAGTCCTCGCCCCGATCGTGCTGTGGGCGATCATCGCGGTCGTTGCCGGCAAGGCGGCAGCCTTTGCGGCCCTGGGCGCGATGCTTTTGGGCACCATCGTGACCGGCCTGTTCGTCGCGATCTCGATGACATCGGGTGGCGGCGCATGGGATAACGCGAAGAAGTACATCGAAGAGGGCAACCACGGCGGCAAAGGCTCCGAGGCACACAAGGCCGCGGTGACCGGCGACACCGTCGGCGACCCCTACAAGGACACCGCCGGCCCCGCGGTGAACCCGATGATCAAGATCACCAACATCGTGGCC
The DNA here is from genome assembly GCA_018240405.1 of Pseudomonadota bacterium. Lineage (GTDB taxonomy): Bacteria > Pseudomonadota > Alphaproteobacteria > Acetobacterales > Acetobacteraceae > Rhodopila. Next base: position 128,032 of record JAFEFW010000615.1, on the reverse strand, counting down.
CTGCTGCTGCTGGCCGTGCTGGCAGGTGGCGCACACTAAGACCCGGCACCATCGGGTCCTCACGCAAGCGGCCCCGGGAGTGATCCCGGGGCCGTTTTTTTGATGCGTCTAACTGGCATGTCCGCAGCCGGGCTGTAAGGCCGGTGGCGCCGAGCGGCCCAGGTTTATCGCCCGGGCCAACGGATTGCCCGCGGGGCATCCGGTTACGCGAAGCGTTGCACCTGGCGCTCCATCCACGCGGCCAAGGTCAGCAGGTCAGCCTCCCGGTCAGGATCAAAGTTGCGCGCAGCTGTTCGCGGCCGCATCTGGTTCATGGTCCGGAACGTGTCGGGCGTCAGCGGATCCGCCTCGATAAACGCAGGCCGGAAAACGACCGGACGTAACACGGGCGCGATCAGATCCAGGACCTCGGCGTGCCGAAGTGCGCCGCCGGTGGCCGGCCGCAGCCGCAGGCCGCCTCGCGCCGCCAAAGCCTGCAGGCCGGGCAATGGATTGCTACCACCGCGACGGTCGAACCGCAGCGTGCAGCGGGCGCGGAACACGTGGCCCAGCAGCATGACGTCGTCGTCCAGCTTTACCGGATAGTTGGCGAAGAAGCGGACGATCGAGTCCGGCGCATCGGGCCGGAGGCTTTGCCGCAGGGCAGTGCGCGACACGCACTCGACGGTGACCTCGTCAAAGCGCAGTACCGCGGCTCGATCTCCCAGCGCATCCGGCAGGGTCTCATCCACGCAAAGCGCAAACCGCAGCCCAGCACGTAGGGAAACTTCAAGGGTGGGCAACGTTGCTGTCGCCTCCCAGGCTACCAATTCGGTAAAGGCGTCGGCGCGACGGCACAGGATGGCGGCGCCCAATCCGGTTATCGCGTCGCCCGCCTTCAGATCCGCTGGAGTCAGGATCGGAACAAGTCCAAGCGGCTTGAACGAGGCCACATAGGCGGCAAGCAGGGCGCGGTCAGCGCCGATCATGCAGATGTCTCCAGGAAGCGGTGGCAAGGGTGCACTGGCATCAGATGGACCATGGCCAGCGATATAGGTGCTTTCCCCACACAGCCCCAGCTTCGGACTGACAGGCGCATAGAGGATTGCCCTGGCTTCGGCGCCTTGTGCAGGCGAGGGTGAGTCTCAGGCCGGCTGATCGTATCGCTTGTGGAGCCGTACCCATATCATTAAAAACCTGTCCATGTCGCCGTCCGACACCGACGCGGACTCACATTTGGAGCGGCAATACATACCATTGCAGGATGAAACCGTTGATGAAGTCGTTCTTACTTGGACAGGCGAAGCGGATCATTGATGCCGTCTATCGGGGGCTACCGCCTGTCGGAGCCGATGGGTACAACGTTACAGAATTCATGAAAATCAAGGCCGCAATGGATACGGCCGAGTATTGTATTCAGCGTCTGCCGCGTGCGCGAACCTTCTACACGCCACTGGACCTGCTGTCACATGCGCTGACCCAGGTCGCTGTGCCCGGACTCTATCTTGAGTTCGGCGTTGCGTCCGGGCGTACAATTAATCATATCGCGCAGCAGGTTCGAGAAACCGTTCATGGCTTCGACAGCTTTGCCGGACTGCCGGAAGAGTGGCGATCTGGTTATGGCAAGGGCGCCTTCTCTCAGGCGCGCATTCCCAAGGTTAAAGACAACGTTGCGCTCCATGTTGGCCTGTTTCATGAAACCTTACCGGGTTTCCTACAAGGCAATGCAGAGCAGGTGGCCTTTCTGCACGTTGACTGTGATCTGTATTCCTCGACCAAAATCATCTTCGATGGTCTTGGAGATAGGATCGTACATGGAACGGTCATTGTGTTCGACGAATATTTCAACCATCCGACATGGCGTACCGATGAATGGCTGGCTTTTCAGGAACTGGTTGCACAGCGCGCGATGCGCTACGACTATATCGGCTACGTTCCAACCTACCAGCAGGCTGCGGTCGTGATCCGCTCCGTACAGGATAGCGGCAACTGAAGAATCCGCATTGACCGGTCCTGGCGACAGCCGTGACCGCAGGCTGTGTCCGCGGCCCTGGGTGATCCGGCTGCTTGAACAATGTGTTTGGGTCTGTTGACCAGTGGCTGTGGTGCAGCGCCGGCCGAGGGCGGCGTCACGATGATCCAGCCGTACGCGCCCAGGTCGCGCACGATGGCATTAGCCTCAGTGGGGGCCACCGGTGCCTCCCGCACGCGACAATGGAGCCGCTGATGGCGGCACGTTGATTCGTCAAAATAAGGCAGCCGCCTGCATACATTCTTGCTGCTGGTCGAACCGTCCTGGCGCTCCATCACGTCCGTGTTGCATGGCGCACAGGCTCGCGCTGGCTGTGTCGTATCCACGAAGCTGTCGCAGTCGTGGGCCCGGCGGCCTCGCACCGGGTGCCAAAGTCCGCCTGACCATTCGATGCCGCGAAATGTATGCGCATCGCGGCACACTCTTTGTCACCACGTCAGCATTCATTCGCCACCGCGCCATTTGATGACCCTTTGAACGGCCGTGGCCGTAGCCGGTCTCCACACTTGCGCTTCCCAACAAACCGGCCGACCTTGCCGGAAAGCCAGGGAGAGGAACCATGGAATTCGGCATGTTCCACGAATTTCAACGCCGGCAGGGTCAAACCGAAGCCGAGGCCTTTGCCGAATCCTTTGCGCTGGTGGACGCCGCCGAGGAGTCCGGCCTCGACGTCATGTGGCTGGCCGAATTGCACAATGCGCCGGAGCGCTCCGTTCTGGCCGCTCCGCTGGCGATCGCCAGCGCCATCGCGACGCGCACGAAACGGATGAAGATCGGCATCGCCGTGCAGGTGCTGCCGCTGTGCCATCCGTTACGTATCGCCGAGGAGGCTGCCACCGTTGACCACATCTCCAACGGTCGCCTGATTTTTGGAGTCGGCCGGAGCGGATTTCCGCGCACCTACCAGGCGTACGGCATCTCATACGCGGAAAGCCGCGAGCGCATGGCCGAGGTGCTGGAGATCGTGAAGCGCGCCTGGACGCAGGAGACGTTTTCATTCCATGGCCAGTTCTACAACTTCGATAATGTCTGCCTCGTGCCAAAGCCGTATCAGGCCCCATATCCCGAACTTCGTCTGGCCGTGAACAGCCCGGACACGTTCCAGCAAAGTGGCGAGCAGGGGATGCCGATCTTCGTTGCCACTCGTCTGGGGGACCTGAATGAACTTGTGCCGAACCTGAAGGTATACCGGGAGGCCTGGAAGGCTGCTGGCCACGCCGGCGAAGGGAAAGTCTACCTGCGCGTTCCGGTCTACCTTGCGGCGACCGAACAGCAGGCGCGCGAGGAGCCACGTGAATCCATCATGTATTTCTACCGCTATCTGGGCCAGCGGATCGAAGCCTCAGCCTCGCAGGAGGGCGCGCGCGCCATTGAAAACCGGGCGGAGCGGGGCGCTCGGCTCATGAGCATCGACTACGATGAGGCCCTGCGCAGCAAGATCGTGGTTGGCACGCCTGCCATGGTCGTCGACCGGCTTGCGGCGTTGCGGGAGACGCTTGGCCTATCCGGGATTCTTGCCGAATTGAATTGCGGAATGCAAATTCCCGCCGATCGTGTGGTCAATTCCCTGCGACTGCTGTGCACTGAAGTGATGCCGCACTTTCGTCCGTGACGGCACTGGATTGTCCTGATTTCGACGCCGTAGTCTGTTTCAAGCGGCGAAGCCGGCAACGCCGCATCAAAGGCTGATATCGATCTTGTCACTACTCCTCGGCGCTTCAGGCATTACTGTGCCACAACAGGTCCGGTCGTTGTCTGATCGGCCCGCGGAGCGTACCAGGATGCTGCATTTGTCGGCCGGGCACCGGCGACCGCTACCGCCGCCGCGGGGTTGGCGGACAATCGACGCACAGGAAGCTGCACAGCTTGTTCCCGACGGCGCCGTGATGGCGGTTGAGTGGCTCAGCGAGAATCTCGCCGCCGCGCTGACGGCCGCCTATCGGCAACAGTCCCACCCGCGGGATTTGACCGTCGTTTATGCAGCAGCGCGTGGAAAGATGCGCGGAGGGGGGCTGGATCGCCTTGCCGTGGCTGGGCTGATTCGGCGCGTCATTTCCGGTCAGTGGTTCCCCGTCTTCGGTTTCCGGGCACTGGCAGACTCAGCCCAGATCGAAGCTTGCAGCCTGCCTGCGGGAGTCATACGCCGGCTGTTTCGTGACATCGCCGCGGGCAGTCCTGGCCTTCTCAGCCGAAGTGGCATTGGCACCGGTGCCGACCCGCGCCAATCCACCCATTGGCGCATTGGTCCCCTGGCATCGGACCTCGTTCTGACGGCTCGGGTTGCCGGTAACGAAGCCCTGCTGTACCGCACATTCCCGGTCGATGTGGCAGCCGTTGCTGTCGCTATGGTCGCGCCGTCCGCATCGCTGGCCGTGTCGCGCGACGGATTGCTGGCGATCGAGGCTGCGCGAGCCAGCGGCGGTATGGTGATTGCGCAGCAGGAGCACGCCGGTCTGGTTGATCGTCCGCCTCGGTCCTGGGTGGAGGTGCCGGACTCGGTGGTCGATGTGCTGGTTCCACCTGGCAGTATGCGGCGAGGTTAGCTCAGGCTACGGCCGGTACAGCGTCCGCGAGTCGCGGCACTGCGTCATCGAAGTCCTGTTGCATCGCGGCAACCACGGCCATGATCTGCGCCACGCTCAGGCGGCCGGCGCCTTCTTCCAGGCTTCTTGAGTGGTTCGCTAAGGCTGTCAGGCCGACATTGCGCGCGGCGCCTGTGATGCTGTGGGCCACTCGCTGTACGCTTTGGGCATCGCCGCTCGAACCGGCTTCCCACAGCGACAGCAGGTTGGCGGCGGTCTCCTCAACGAAGGTGGCAAGAATCTCGGCAACGACGTCGTCGCCCAGTTCGTCGCGCAGTTCCTGCATCCGGCTCGACGGGATCGCCTCGCGTAACGGCTGCGACCGGTCCAGCGCGCTTGCAATGACCTCCTTAAGGCGGGCGAGGGTGATCGGCTTCGTCGTAACGTTATCCATGCCGCTGGCAAGGCACCTATCCAGATGCTCCGTCTGTGAGTCGGCGGTCAGCCCAATGATCGGAACATGAATGCCGGGCGGCTCTGACGCACGGATCAGGCGTGTGGCAGACAGCCCATCCATCTGCGGCATCATCACATCCATCAGGATCAGGTCGAAATGGTTATCGGCGGCCGCGGCGACCGCCTGGACGCCATTTTCCACCGCAACCCCCGTGTGGCCAAGGCGGTTGAGCAACCGTAAGGCGACCATTTGGTTGGTTCTGTTGTCCTCGGCGACAAGCACGTTCATCGGGTGAGCCGGGACGGCGATGTGTTCGCCTGTCTCCATCGGGCTTTCCTCTGAAGGGACGGGGGCCGTCCTGAGTGTTAATTCAAAATGAAATGCGCTGCCCTTGCCCAGCTGGCTTTCAACCCGGATCGTTCCGCCCATCAGCGTAACCAATCGCTGGCAGATGGCCAGGCCGAGGCCGCTGCCGCCGAAGCGACGTGAGATCGAGCCGTCAGCCTGGGTAAACTTCTCAAACATGAACTGAATGGATTCGGGTTCGATGCCGATGCCCGTGTCGGTGACGCGAATGAGCATGCGCACGCGGTCGTCCGATAATTCCTCGGCTGCCAGCGTAATATCGACCCAACCCCGCTCGGTGAATTTGATCGCGTTGCCGACCAGGTTAAACAACACCTGCCGCAGCCGCCCTGGATCACCGATGACCGCCGCTGGAACGCGCGTGAACGTCGCCGTCAGTTCGAGACCCTTCTGGCTCGCCTGCGTACGGAAAAGATCCGCCATGCTGCGCACCGTTGCGGACGGATCAAATGCGACCTCTTCCAGCTCAACCCGCGATGCTTCGAGGCGCGAGAAATCCAGTATGTCGTTAATCAGTTGCAGCAGGTGGTCACCGGACTCACGGATGGTTTGCACGTAGTCGCGTTGAGTCGGCCCCAGTTCCATACCCTGCAGCAGTTCGGTTACGCCAATCACGCCGTTCAAGGGTGTACGGATTTCGTGGCTCATGATGGCCAGAAACTCCGACTTGGCTCGTACTGCGGCTTCAGCGCGATCGCGAGCCTCGGCCAGAACGTCCGCCGTCCTCTGGGACTCGGTGATATCCGTGAGCGTGCGGACCGCAAGGCCGTTCGACAGGACTTGCGTCCGCACGTCCAAAGTAGCGCCGCTCACGCACCGGCGCTGGTACGCTGTGTTGCCTTGCGCAATGCCGCCTGAACGCACCAGGTCTCGCACATGCGCGTGGGCTGGACCGTCGAATTCGCCAGCGGCGAGTTGCCAGGCAAGTATGTCGTCGAACCGCACTCCTGGTTGGGCCAGATGTGGCGGTAGACTCAGCAACTCCACGGCGCGGCGGTTGAGCACCGGTACGCGCCGCTGCGGGTCGATGACCATCAGACCCTGGCTGATGTTTTCGACCGCGGCGTGCAGGATGCGCCAGGAGCCGACAAGCTGCCGCTGCCGGCGCGCCAGCATTGCGCCTGCGCCGATCACGCCGATGGTCAGTACGACGCCGAGAGCGCAAAATAGCGTCAAGTCCCGGCGAAACTCCTCCAGCGCATCGGCTGTGGACAGCCCGACCACAACAGTCAGGTCAAACGGATCCACATGCCGCCAGCTGTAGATACGCCGGACATGGTCACCGATCTCTGCCGTCTCCAGGGTTCCTTGCGCGGTCCGGCTGACCGCCTGCATCAGCTCCGTGGATGACAGATCTTCCCGCAGCGGCACGAACGTCTCTGGTGCCGCTGCGCGAACGATGCCGTCCGTGCCTAACAGCAGCAAGGTCCCATTGCCGATATCCAGTGATTTGGAAAATCGGGACAGAAATGCGGGATCCAGCGAGGCCACGACCATGCCGTCAAAACCGCCAGCACTGTCGTAAAGCCTGCGCACGAACTGTATGGACCATCGATTGGAGACCCGACCCAGCACGGGTTGGCTGACGAACAGCCTATCCTCCTTCATGGCGCGTGCAGCCTTGAAATGCGGTCGGTCCGCCAGGTCCACCGTTGCCTTCGGCTTGCCAAGGTTGCTGTCGGTGAGGATCCCATTGCGGTCGGCAAAGGCAAGCTGCAGTGTCAGCTCGCGCGCCAGGCCGCTGTCGCGGTCCCATGCCACAATGTCGAAGTTTTGTGCGTCTGCGGCTTTGGCGACCCGTACAGCACGAATAGTCGCGTCGATGGCATCAATGGTGCGGCGGATGTTCTCCTCGAAGGCGTGGCTCAGGTTGCGGGTATCCCGCCTCATCGCATCTATCTCGGCCGCGTGCTTTTCGTTCAAATAGCCGGCAATCGCGCCCCAAAGCGCGATGATCAGCGCAGCGCTCATGAGCCCCGTGCGCGACCTGAGCGACCGCAGTGAGTAGCCTCTAAACAGCGGCTTCCTCCGGTCTGCTCTCATGCAACAGACGCTCAAACGCGTCCTGTGGCATCGCCTTGCCATACAGCCAGCCTTGACCGACATCGCAGCCGGCGTCCTGTACCAGGCGCGCCATCGGTTCGGTCTCCACACCCTCTGCGACAACGTTCAAGCCGAGTTCCCGCCCGAGCGAAGCGCTGGCGCGCACCACGTTACGGGAGTCGTTGTTGCTGATCGCCTCGCGGACGAAGGTCTGGTCAATCTTCATTTCGTTGAACGGCATCCGGACAAGCGACAGCAGGCTGGAATGGCCGGTGCCGAAATCGTCAATCGAGAGACTGATGCCGCGAATGCGCAACCGTGTCAGAATCTCCATCGCTTGCGGCGTGTCCGGAATGGCGCTGCTTTCGGTGATCTCCAGCACCAGCGCCGAGGGCGGCACCTGATGCGCCTTCAGGAAGTCGTCGATACGGTCTGGCAGCGCGGGGTCGGTCAGCAGCACAGGCGTCAGGTTGACGGCCACCCAGCACGCGGGCCGCGTCTGGCGCCAATGAGCGCAGGCACGCAACGACTGGTCCAGCACGGCAAAGGTCAGCTCCTGTGCCAGACCTGTGGCTTCGGCCACCGGAATGAACCGACTTGGCGGGATCAGGATGCCATCTGCGCGCACCCAGCGCGCCAGCGCCTCGGTGCCGACAATGGCGCCCGTGCGCAACGACGTCTTCGGCTGGAACCAGGGGCGAATACCGCCTGATGCGAGCGCGCGCCGTATCTGATCAGCGTGCACCTGCGTAGGGCCGGTCGCGGTTTCCTGCTGTATTACGGTGACATGGGGACGCAGCAGTTCGATCAGCACCGCCGGCATGATCGGCTTGCGCAGCACACTGCCAACCTGCAACCCCAGGGCCGATGCCAGCCTCTGGCTGGCTGCCAGCACGCGGATATCGAACCCTGAAGCGAAGATGACCACAGCCCCAGCATTGTGTGCGGCGATCAGTGGCAGGGCCTCCAACCCGTCTTCTTCGCCCAGCGCGAGGTCAAGCACGATGAAGTCGAAGCGCGCGCCTTGTTCGAGGAGGCCACGTGCCTCTTCGATCGTTCCAACGCCCTGCGCCTGCAACCCGGCTCGCATGCCCGCATGCGTGACGATCGCCCGGTCAAGCCTTTGATCGTCGATCACCAGCAGAGACTGTGTCACGCCGAGCCCCGTGCGAGAGTGGGCGGCCATTGCATGTAGGCTGCGCGCCGCCTGGTGTTGTGCCCTCGGGTTCGCACAGCAGATTTAAGAAATGATTAAGGCCGTTCCGCTGAGCCGGCGGCGGCCGCATGCGAACGTAACGGGACCATGGCGAGGCCACCCCAGCCGCCCTTGCGCTATACGCTGAATGCATGGTTGCATTGCGCGCAATAACGAATCGGGTATGCGCCTTGGCCTACGCGCTGCAGCAACTGATCAACGGCGTCACGCTTGGGATGATCTATGGCCTGATCGCGGTGGGCTATACGATGGTCTACGGCATCATCGGCATGATCAACTTCGCCCACGGCGACATCTTTATGGTGGGGGCGTTCCTGTCGTTGATCGCCCTGCTGGGGCTGGCGATGATCGGGCTCACCTGGGTGCCAGTGGCTCTGGCCCTGGCACTGATCTTCGCTGCGGCGATCGCGGCCTTGTATGGATGGACGGTGGAGCGGGTCGCCTACCGCCCGTTGCGCGGCTCCTTCCGCCTGGCGCCGCTGATCAGCGCGATCGGCATGTCAATCACATTGCAGAACTACGTGCAGGTCAGCCAGGGCGCGCGGGTCAAGCCGCTCGCTGCGGTGCTACCCGGCGGTGTCCAGTTGATGGAGCAGGACGGCTTCACCGTGCAGCTATCCTGGATGCAGATCGCGATCGTCATCGTCACCATTGTCATCCTGGGCATCTTCACCTGGCTCGTCACGCGCACGCCCCTCGGCCGCACCATGCGGGCCTGTGAGCAGGACCTGAAAATGGCCAGCCTGCTGGGTATCGACACCGACCGCACGATCAGCCTGACCTTCGTCATCGGCGCGGCGCTGGCAGCCGTCGCGGGGTTCATGTTCCTGCTGTACTACGGCGTGATCGACTTCTACATCGGCTTCATTGCCGGGGTGAAAGCGTTTACCGCCGCTGTGCTGGGCGGCATCGGCAGCTTGCCGGGCGCGGTTCTGGGCGGCCTGCTGATCGGCCTGATCGAGGTCTTCTGGTCCGCCTATTTCAGCGTCGAATATAAGGATGTGGCGGCATTCTCGATCCTGGTCGTCGCGCTGATCTTCCTGCCCACCGGTATCCTCGGGCGGGCGGAAGTGGAAAAGGTGTGAGGCACCGGGCATGAGCGCGCTGCGTGACGCCTTCCTCTCGGCCCTGATCGCCCTTGGCCTGTTCGTTCCCCTGGTCGGTCTTATCACCACGACAACGGACCGTGGCCTGACGCTGACCGTCCGGCCGATCGCCACGGCCGTGCTGGTCGGCCTGGTGTTCTTCGGGCGCCTGGCCTTCCTGACCTGGCGGCGGCGGCACACCGGTCGAGAGATCGTCCAGTCGAATCGCGCCTTCGCCGAAGCCCTGTCCCGCGCCGGCCGGTTTGTTGCGCCCGTGCTACTCCTCTTTGCGATCGCGATGCCTTTCTTCGGGTCGCGCTATTACGTCGATCTCGGCATCCTGGTGCTGACCTACGTGATGTTGGGCTGGGGGCTGAATATTGTCGTCGGCCTAGCCGGCCTGCTGGACCTGGGCTACGTCGCCTTCTACGCCGTCGGCGCCTACTCCTACGCGTTGTTTGCGCAGCATTTCGGGCTGGGCTTCTGGACCTGCCTGCCGCTCGCCGGAATACTTGCGGCGCTGTGGGGCATCATGCTGGGCTTTCCGGTGCTGCGCTTGCGTGGCGACTACCTGGCGATCGTCACGCTGGCGTTCGGTGAAATCATCCGCGTCGTGCTGATCAATTGGACGTCGTTGACCAACGGTCCGAACGGTATTTCCGGCATTCCGCGCCCGACACTGTTCGGGCTGCAGTTCAGCATGGACGGTGGCGAGGGAACGGTCGCCCACTTCTTCAACATTGAGCCGGCGACGATCCAGCGCGTCATCTTTCTTTACTACGTGATCCTGGGACTGGCTCTGCTGACCAACTGGGTGACTCTGCGCCTGCGCCGTCTGCCGCTTGGCAGGGCGTGGGAGGCGTTGCGTGAGGATGAGGTTGCGTGCCGCTCCCTGGGCATCAACGTCACCAGCACCAAGCTGACGGCCTTCGCGATCGGCGCGCTGTTCGGCGGCTTCGCCGGCGCCTTCTTCGCCACGCGCCAGGCCTTCATCAGCCCGGAAAGCTTTACCTTCATCGAATCCGCTACGGTGCTGGCAATCGTGGTGCTGGGCGGCCTGGGCAGCCAACTGGGCGTGGCGCTGGCGGCACTGGTCATGATCGGCGGCCTGGAGCTGCTGCGCGGCTTCCTGAGCTACCTGGCGGACCAGATGCACAGCCCGCTATTCGCTGACCTGGCCGGTGAACTGCCACTGTACCGCATGCTGATCTTCGGCCTTGCGCTGGTGGTGATGATGGTGTTGCGGCCGCGCGGACTCGTCTCCGGCCGCACGCCGAGTGTGGCGCTGGGCGAGCGGCGGGAGATCGCGGCAGAGCTTGTCGCGCAGGGGCGGGGCTGAGCCATGCTGTCCGTCTCTGACCTGTCCATGCGCTTCGGCGGCCTGATGGCGGTCGACGGCCTGTCGTTCGAGGCGAAGCCCGGCGACATCACGGCCGTCATCGGCCCCAACGGCGCTGGAAAAACGACCGTCTTCAATTGCATCACAGGCTTCTACCGGCCCACCGGCGGCTCGATCACACTGCAGCATGCAGACGGACGGAGGTTCTCACTGCATGCGATGCCAGGCCACCGCATTGGCGCCACGGCCAAGGTGGCGCGCACCTTCCAGAACATCCGCCTGTTCGCCGGCATGACTGTCCTGGAAAATCTGCTGGTGGCGCAGCATAACACGCTGATGGCCGCGACCGGCTTCGGCGTATTGGCAGTCGTCGGGTTGGGCCGCTATCGCGCGGCCGAAGCGAAGGCGATCGAGAAGGCGAAGCACTGGCTGGATGCGACCGGCCTCACCTCGCGGGGCGACGACCCGGCCGGCGCGCTGCCCTATGGCGCGCAACGCCGCCTGGAGATCGCACGTGCGATGTGCACGGACCCGGTCATGCTGTGCCTGGACGAGCCCGCGGCCGGACTGAACCCACGCGAATCGGAGGAACTCAACCAGCTGTTGCTGCGCATCCGCGGCGAGGGCTGTTCCTTACTGTTGATCGAGCACGACATGGGCGTGGTCATGCGCATCTCCGACCACATCGTCGTGCTGGACCATGGCAAGAAGATCAGCGACGGAACACCGGCCGAGGTACGCGCCGACCCGGCCGTGATCGCTGCCTACCTGGGTGAGGGCGAGGACGATGAGGTGCCTGCATGAGCACCGTTCTGTCCCTGTCCGGCGTCACCGCATTCTACGGCGCGATCCAGGCCCTGCGCGGCATCAACCTGACCGTTGAGGAAGGCGAGATCGTCACGCTGATCGGGGCCAACGGTGCCGGTAAGTCCACGTTGATGATGACAATCTGCGGCAACCCGCGTGCCCGGTCGGGCAAGATCGTGCATGAGGGCGAAGACATCACTGGCATGCCGACACACCTGATCATGCGGCGCGGCATCGCGCAGGCGCCGGAAGGGCGGCGCATCTTCGCGCGGATGACGGTCTACGAAAACCTGCTGATGGGTGCAGAGGTTTCCGGGCAGGGCAACGTCCCGGACCTGCTGGAGCAAGTATTCACGCTGTTTCCGCGCCTGAAGGAGCGTATGACGCAACGTGGCGGCACATTGTCCGGGGGAGAGCAGCAGATGCTGGCGATCGCCCGCGCGTTGATGTCCCGGCCGCGTCTGCTGCTGCTGGATGAGCCGTCCCTCGGTCTTGCCCCCCTGGTGGTGCGGCAGATCTTTGGTGCGATTCGCGACCTGAACCGCAGCGCCGGATTAACGGTGCTGCTGGTGGAACAGAACGCCTTCCAGGCACTGCGCCTGGCGCACCGCGGCTACGTCCTGGTGAACGGTGCCATCACCATGGCTGGCACCGGCGCGGATCTTCTGGCTCGGCCGGAGATCCGCGCCGCATATCTGGAAGGCGGACACGCGTAACGGGCTATCGTCAGCCTGCCCCCGCAAGAGCCATGCCGGCTGTCGTGGTTATCCCTTGGCCCCGTGGACGCAGGCAGCGGTTAATGACTGCCAGCCCAAGAGCCGATGGCAATACCGCCAAGGTGACCGGTGCGCCGCTCCAGACCACCAGCGCGGCGGCGAAACATCCAAGCAGAGCGCCCATATCCCACCCGGCTTCGATCGCGAGGTGGAAGCGATACGCAGAGCCGGATTGTTTCGCTTTATCGTAGATCGTGCTCATCAGCATCGGGCAATACAGACCGCCAACGACAGCGCCCAGAATGTTTGCCCCAATTGCTGCCCACGGCGCCCATGAGGCGGTGGCGCGGAGTGCGATGCCGAGCAGCAGACCGGCGGTGACCCAACGCGTGAGCGCACCGCGGTGGCCGCGGTCGATAGCCACACCGCAGCCAAACCCGGCGAGGCTACCAGCAAGGGATGCGGCGCTGCTGGCGGAACCCATTGCCTCGTACGAAGCGCCGACAGCAGTGAACAGGATGAGTGGCCAGGCAATACCGCAGCCCGCGCTGATCCAGCCGTCTGCGGCAAAGGCGGCCAGGGCGCTATGGTCAATTCCATACACGGACTGGCGCACCGTGGGGACGGGGCCGAGGTCGATACGGCGCAGCCGGCGCAGCGGAACAATAGAGACGAGGCAAAGGGCTGTTGCCAGACTGAACGCCGGCGACGGCCCGCAATGCGTCAACAGCAAGCCGCCGCCAACGGGACCGAAAAGCGAAATGGCCGTGTTGCCGATCTGACGTAGTGCGATCTGCCTGCCCCGGCGTCCGTTACCGCCACAGGTCGCGTTTGCGGCGTGGTAGATCGGCCAGTAGATGCATTCCCCTAACGAAATCAGCGCCACCCATATCGTCAATCCAACCGGGTGGTTGACGTAAATCAGCGGCAGGAACTGGAGCGACGTGACGATGGCGCCCAGCAGCAGGGCGCTTTGTACGCCGATGCGCCGGACAATCGGGAGAACCGCTAGCCGTACCCCGCATCGGGCCGCCAACAGCAGGGCGTAGATACATAGCGTCTGGGCGACGCTGAAACCCATCTGCAGCAGGTGGGCACCAACGAAGCCGCCGACGAGCGACATGGCGAGCGCCCAGATCATGTTATGGATGGTGAGCAGGCGAAATTGCTGCTCCGCGCGATCCAGGATCATCGCGTCGGTCCTATCATATTGGAATTGGCAGAATCGTCGAGCCGTTCAGGCTCGGCCTATCAAGGCGTCAGTCGTCGAGCGAGGCTGCTACCGCCGGATTGCCTGGCCAGTGCAGATGCGGGCTGATGTTTGCGCAACGAGCGGCAATGTTGCGTAATCGTTGCATGCGACGGATGCATTCCGTTTCGTCATTCGGCACCTCCGGCATTCAGGGCGTGCGCATCCGATAACGGTTCCGTGATTGCCGGGTCAACAATTTCCTGTGAAGTACACGTGCAGAAAGTGCGGCATGTGGCAGGAAAGTTCCGCCAAAGACATGGACAAAATCGAAATAAGAGTCTTACCGAAACGATATGTGATAGATTTTTCGTATTGGGTGCCAGGAAGGATGCAAGTGTAACCAACGTGCCATGCCCGGAGCTGTTGACGTTGCCCGCCGTCCGTTACGGAATAATTATAATATGGCGTGGCCTACCTGCAGTGACACGCCGCCCCCGATTGTCCGCATCCGCACACTATGACAAGGCGAACTCGCGGTCGGTGCACGGGTGCGCTGGTAGACCCGGCACCATCCCCGGACGACGCGCGGGGCGAACGGCCTGCCTGTCAATCCGCGGCCATCGCCCCCATCTTGCCCGCCAGACGGGGAGCGTGGCGCCGCCGTTCCGGGACCAGCCAGTGCTGCAGGCGATCGAGATACAGGTAGATGACCGGCGTCGTGTAGAGCGTCAGCACCTGACTCAGCAGCAGGCCGCCGACCATGGCGATGCCCAACGGCTTGCGCAATTCGGAACCTGCGCCACTTTCCAGCATCAGCGGCAGCCCGCTTAACAGCGCCGCCATCGTCGTCATGAGGATAGGACGGAAGCGCAGCAGGCACGCCTGACGGATCGCCTGCAGTGGGGACAGGCTCTCCCGCCGCTCGGCAGCGATGGCAAAATCGACCATCATGATGCCGTTCTTCTTCACGATGCCGATCAACAGGATGATGCCGATCAATGCGATCACCGTGAGCTGGTAGTGGAATGCCAGCAGCATCAACAACGCGCCTACGCCGGCCGAAGGCAGCGTCGACAGGATGGTCAGCGGCAGGATGTAGCTCTCGTACAAAATGCCAAGAATGATGTAGACGGCCACCAGAGCTGCCGCGATCAGGTACGGTTCGGAACGAAGCGATGTCTGGAACGCCTGCGCTGTGCCCTGGAAGCTGCCCTGTACCGTCGGCGGAACCCCCATTGATGCCTGGATTTGCTGCACGCTTCTGACGGCATCGCCAAGCGAGGCCTCACCCCTGAGGTTGAAGGAGATGGTGACAGAGGGGAATTGACTCTGGTGGTTGATCGCAAGCGGCTGCACCGGCAGCGTCGTCTCATGCAGCAGCGTCGAGAGCGGCACCATCGCACCGCTTGTCGCGTGCACATACAGCTTCTGCAGCGTTGACGGGTCACTGTACTGGTTCGGCAGCGACTCCAGGATCACATAGTACGCCTTGTTGCCGGTGAAATACTGCGCCACCTGCCGCTGCCCGAATGCATCATACAGGATCGCATCGATTGCGGCCGGTTGCACACCAAATCGAGCAGCCTGGTCGCGATCATAGGTCAGCGTTTCGGTGGCGCCCGCGTTCTCCTGATCGGAGGTTACGTCCGCCAGCAACGGACTTTGCTGCATCCGGGCCAGAATTTTAGGCGCCCAAACGTTTAGCTCCGCCTGGCTCGCGTCCTGCAACGTGTATTGATACATCGTCCGGCCGAGGCGGGCACCGACGCTGACGTCCTGCGCCGGTTGCAGGAACAACCGGATACCCGGCACGGCCTGCATCGCCGCGCTCAATTGGCCAATCACCTGGGTCGCGCTGGCCTTCCGCTCGTCCCACGGCTTCAGCGTGATGTACATCCGGCCATTGTTGGCGGTCTGCCCGGCTACGCCCGCGCCGACAGTCGATACCACTGTGGCCACGTCCGGATTGTCCAGCACCACGGCTGCGGCGCGCTGCTGCAAGGTAGCCATCTGCTGAAAGGATACGTCCTGCGCCGCGTCCGTGATGCCGATCACGATGCCGGTGTCCTGTGTGGGGAAGAATCCTTTCGGGATGACGACGTACAGCACGCCGGTCAGCGTAACCGTCGCAATGAACACAAGAAGCGTCAGGAACCGGAAGCGCAGCGCAATGTCCAATGTACGCGTGTAGAACCGTAGCATGCTGTCAAAAAACGCCTCGACCCACTGATAGGTTTTGCTGTGCCGGTGAGTTGGCGATGCCAGGAAACGCGAGCACAACATTGGGGTCAGCGTCAGCGAGACAATAGCTGACAGGACGATGGTGATCGATACGACGATGGCAAATTCCCGGAAGATGCGGCCAACGATGCCACCCATCAGCAGCAGCGGGATGAACACCGCTATCAGCGACAGGCTGATGGAGACAATCGTGAAGCCGATTTCTGCCGCCCCCTGCAGGGCAGCATCGAACGGTTTCATGCCGTCTTCAATATGTCGGAAGATGTTCTCCAGCATGACGATCGCGTCGTCGACAACAAATCCGACCGCAATCGTCAGTCCCATCAGCGACAGATTGTCCAGGCTGAAGCCGCACAGATACATCGCGCCCAGCGTCGCCACCAGCGCGACGGGAATGGTGATGCTGGGGATGATGGTCGCCCACAGGTTCCGCAGGAACAGGAAGATCACCATTACGACCAGGCCGATCGACAGCATCAGCGTGAAGTCCACGTCCGACACCGAGGCCCGGATGGTCAGCGTGCGGTCCGAGACCACGTCCAGGTGGATGTTGGGCGGGATATTGGCCCGCAACGACTCCAGCTTTGCCTTCACGCCGTCCGCAGTCGCAATGACATTGGCGTTCGGCTGCTTGAACACCAGCAACAGCACGGAGCGCTTGCCGTTGGTCCACGCGCCGAGCTCGCGGTTCTGCGGACCCGCGACCGCCCGGCCGATGTCGCCGATGCGGATTGGCGCACCGTTGCGGTAACCGATAATGATCCGGTTATAGGGCTCCGCCTGTGTCAGTTGGTCATTGGCGTAGACGGTAAATGCTCTGTTCGGTCCGTCGATGCTGCCCTTGGGGTCGTCGACCGTGACGGTGCTCAGGACGCTGCGTACGTCTTCCAGCGTCAGCCCCATCGTAGCCAGTCGCGCCGGATCCACCTGCACCCGGATGGCCGGTGTCTGCTGGCCGCCGACCAGAACCTGGCCGACACCGGGCAACTGGGAAAGCTGCTGTTCGACCAGGTTCTCTGCGTAACTGTCGACCTCGGTGATAGGCGCCTGGTCGGACTGCATCGCCAGGATCATGATCGGGGCGTCGGCCGGGTTGATGGCCCTGAACGTCGGCGGCGAGGGCATGCCCTTCGGCAGTGAACCTTCCGCTGCGTTGATCGCCTCCAGCAATAAGGTCTCTGATTGGCCGAGGTCGGTTTCCAGTCCAAACTGCAGTGTGATCTGGGTCGAACCCAGGACCGAGACGGAGGTCATCTGGGTCAGGCCGGGCAGCATCTGGCCGAACTGCGTCTCCAGCGGCGTTGCCACGGTCGCCGCCATCGTTTCCGGACTGGCACCCGGATATTGCGCGGTCACGGTCAGTGTCGGGAACTGCACGTTGGGCAGCGGCGCCACCGGAAGCAGCGGGTAGGCAACCAAGCCGGCCAGGAACAGCGCGGCCATCAGCAGGGACGTGGCAATCGGCCGCCGGATGAACGGCGTTGATACGCTCATGCGAAATGAAATCCTATGTCGGTGCCGCGGTATCGGCGGCGGCCGGAGTGGCCCGGACGGTCATACCGGGCCCGAGCCGCGACTGGCCGCCGACAACGAGTGTCTCGTCACCAGCCAGTCCTTGGGTAATGACCTGCCAGCCGTTCCACTGCAGTCCAACGGAGACCGGGACTTGGCGGGCGGTGCCACTGGCGTCGACGACATAGGTGAAAGCGCCGTCGGGTCCACGATTGATGGCAGCGACCGGCGCTGTGACCGCCCGGCGCAGCGTCTCCACCTCAATGCGCGCGTCGACGAACTGGCCGGCCACCAGATGGCTGTCCTGGTTCGGGAACGTCGCTTTCAGCGCTATGGTGCCGGTCGCCGCGTCGATCATGTTGTTGGGTGTCAGCAATGTTCCCTGTGCCAGCATGCGGCCATCATTATCGAGCGCCTGCACCGGCACGGCTCCCTGCGCGCGGGCTGCCGTTACCTTGGACAGGGCAGCCTCCGGCAATGTGAATACGACCGAAATCGGGCTGGTCTGGGTCAGCGTCAGAATCGCGGTGGCGTTGGCCACCTGCACAAGGTTGCCGACGGTTACCTGGTAAAATCCCACCTGCCCGTCGAACGGGGCCTTGATCACACAGTAGCCGAGATTGATGCGAGCTGTTTCGACAACGGCGTTGTCCAACGCGATGGCCGCGAGCAGCTTGTTCACTGTCGCCTGCTGGTTGTCGACCTGCTGTACCGGTGCGAACTGGCTTTTTGCCAGGTCCTGAAAACGCTTCAGGTCGAGTTGCGCGCTGTGCAGCAGGGCGGCATCCTCATCACGCTGTGCCAAGGCCTGGTCCAGCGCCGCCTGGTAGGGTCTTGGATCGATTTCGGCCAGGACGTCGCCGGCGCGTACCGTCGACCCTTCCGGCGCCGGCAGAGCGATCAGGTTGCCGTTCACCTGCGCCTTGATCTGCACCACGTTCAGTGGCTGCACGGTGCCGAGGCCACCGAGCAGTACTGGCACGTCCTGGATCCGGGCTGCGGCCGTTTGAACCGGGACCGTAGACATGTCGGCAGCGAGTGCTGGGAACCGAACCAGCAGCAGTATCCCCACCGCCACTGCCAGTCGCCATTCAGCGCGTCCCGTCATCGCCACGTCACCCTCTCGTCGTGGCGCATATGGCATGCCGCTATGGCCTTCTCACCCACTGGTTTGCGCGCTAGCCAAAAAGTGAGGTAGGTAACGAATCGTAATTACTTATTGCGGCGCAACATGACGTAGCTTGCCGGTATTCCTGCCGTGCGGTTGCGTTTCTTACGCGACGCGGCAGACTGCGATCGAACAATCGCAGCAAGGGGATCGGGAACGATGGGTTACAAGATCGCGATCATGGGCACGGGCGCGGTCGGCGCTTATGCCGGCGCCCACATGGCTCAGGCCGGGGAAGACGTCACCTTCATCGATCCCTGGCCGGAAAATGTTGAGACCATG
Organism: Pseudomonadota bacterium; assembly: GCA_018240405.1. GTDB lineage: Bacteria > Pseudomonadota > Alphaproteobacteria > Acetobacterales > Acetobacteraceae > Rhodopila. The sequence continues at coordinate 109,075 of JAFEFW010000615.1, read as the reverse complement.
AAGGCCAAGGGCCTGAAGGTGACCCACATCCGCGACGTCCCGGATTGGTCGACACCGGTCCGCGCCCTGCACCTCACGGAATTGCAGCAGATTTCGAAGGAAAAGCCGTTCGATATCGCCTTTGTCTGCATGAAGTCATACGATACCGAATGGGCAACGACGATGATTGCCCAGTACCTCGCGCCGAACGGCTTTGTCGTTTCCTTACAGAATTGTATGAATGAGGAGACGATTGCCGGCGTGGTCGGCTGGGGCAAGGTGGTCGGCTGCATCGCCAGTTCGATCACCGTTGATCTGTGCGAACCCGGTCACGTGCGCCGTGCTGCCGGCAAGAGCGGGGAGAAGCACACAGTATTTCGCACCGGTGAGGTGCATGGTCGTATCACCGACCGTGCGGAGGAGATCCGCCGCCTGGTGGCCTATGCCGACTCGGCGCTGGCGACGACCAATTTGTGGGGTGAGCGCTGGTCGAAGCTGGTGACCAACGTGATGGGCAACGGCTTGTCGGCCTGCACCGGGCTGATCAGCAAGGACATCCTACGCAACGACACGCTGCGCCGCTTCGGCTCGCGGCTCGGGTCGGAGGCGATCCGCGTCGGTCTGGCGCTGGGGTATGAATTGGAGGAAATCCACCACATCGATCCGGAAGTGATTGCGCGCGCTGGCGAAGGCGATGCGGCGGCCACGCGCGAGTACGATGAGCATCGTCTGGCCGAGGTGAGCAAAGGCGGCGGCGGCGAACACCGGCCCTCCATGGGTCAGGATATGGTGAAAGGGCGCCGCACCGAGATCGAGTTTCTGAACGGCTTCGTCTGCCGCAAGGGTGAGGAGATCGGCCTGGCGACGCCGGCAAATGCTGCGCTGACCGATATCGTCAAGCGGGTCGAACGGGGCGACCTACAGCCTGATCCGAAACACATCATCGACCTGCGATTGAACTGACGATACGCGGGCACGCTCCGATGTCCGGGGCGCGCCCCGCACCGGTCAGGCTTCGCCAATCCTGCCAAACCGGCGCCCGGTGAGCGGCATTGGCCCCGTTATCGCCAAACCGCTTGGGTTCGGGACATAGACCGACCGTCAGCCGGTCCGGCGACAGGCCACCAGCAGCCCGGTGCTGGAGAAGGCGGGGTCCCCGTCCACGACGTCCGGTTCGGGGTACGGCAGTGGCCACGGCTTGCCGGTCCAGTCGAACAGGACATACCCACGCGGTCCGCAGATCTCGCCGGCTGCCGCGAAGCATGCGGTGGCGCCTTGGATGGTGTTGTTGCAGGTGACGCGGATCACTTCCTGCCCATTGGCCAGGAAAGTCGGGGTGGTCTGGGCGCAGCCGGCCAGCAACAGGACAGATGCGAGAAGGCAGGGAAGGCGCATGCGCGAAGTTCCGGCGATGTACGGCGGAACGTTGCAAAGAACGGACGGGATGCGCAAGAGGCGGGTTACCGGCGGCGTGACTCCATGATGGCCGCCTGCAGTTGCGCCATGTCGGATCCCAGCACGAGGCGATCGCCGACCACGAAAGCTGGCGTGCCGCTGATGCCGAGATCCTGGCCAAGACGCACATTGTCGTCGAGGCGCTGCTGGATCGTAGGATCTGCCATGTCTGCCTGGAGTCTGTTCCAGTCCAGGCCGAGATCGCTGACGATCGTCTGCAACGATGCCTCATTCAGGTTGGGCGGGCTGTGCATCATGGCGTCACGCAACCTTTGGTAAGCGCCCTGACGTTGTGCCGCCAGCAGCGCGCGCGAGCCGAGTGAACTCGAGGGACCGAGGATCGGCATGTCCTTATAGATGATACGAAGACCCGGCCCGTTACGCAGCCAACTGCTAAGCATCGGCTCGACCTGCCGGCAGTAGCCGCAGTTGGTGTCGAAGAACTCCACGACTGTGACAGGTGCGTCGGGCGGACCGGCGGACGGGTCGTTCTTGCTAAAAATCATGTCTCGCCGCGTCGCGATCGCCTGCCGCATGGCCTGCGCCCGCCGCTGCCGAGCATCGGTGGCATAGGTCTCCAACGCCTCCTGCAGGATTGTGGGGTCAGTCTTCAGCGCGTCTCGCAGGATGCGAACAATTTCGGTACGCTCGCCCGCATCGAAACTCTCCGCCTTTGCCTCAACCACCGGTGTCAGACCATATAGGCCGGCGGCACACAGTGCAGGCGTGACGGCAGGAAACAATACAGCCAGCAACAGGCGGCGCCGGCGTGGGCCGTCCGTCAGGTGGCCGTCCCCGTCATTACGAGCGTCAGGGCAGCGATCGTTTGGCTCCCCTACGGCCGAGCCACACGTCATGGCAGAAAGGTGACGTTGGATCAACAACGATGCAATCCTGAGATTGGTGCTGGTGCGAATGCACCAAGTCCGGCAGACTTGTTGCGATAGTAGCCTGCGAACGGACTGAATGCTAATGATCCGTAAGGACCGGGGAACCAGCCGATTTCTAACTGGCGGTATGCCGTTGGTAGCTGCATGGGCGCCATTATCCCGACAATCCCGCCGGTGGCTACCTGCGTTGACAGGACTCCTCGCGATACTGCTGGTAGCAATGCCCGCGTCGGCTGAGGTGCTTCCTTGCAGTGGTGGCGTTGCGCCGGATGCTGGGCTGCGTGCGGACCTGAGTGGCGCGGGGACACGTCAGCCGCCCGATAGTCAGCCTGACCTCAGCGTTACCGGCCTGTGTCTCGTGCCAGCCGGGAAGCCCTACTATTTCCGTCACGTCAACATCCGCCAGTCGGACGACGGGACCACGGCGGGACGGCTTGTCTTCCTTGAGGCAGATGGCTCCGCGACAGGGGATGCAAAGCAGACGATCTTTTGGGCGCGGTCGATTATCGTCGAAAACAAAGGCGAGATGCTGGCGGGTACCGACAGCTACGTCGACCCGACGACCGGGGCTACGGTGACGCTGAAGCCGTTCGGCAGCAGCGGGGGCACCTTGCAGATTGTCCTGTACGGCGCGGACCAGACTGTGATTTCCGCATTCTCCGCCGGTAACCCGAAAGCCAATCCGCCAACAGGGCCTACATTCCCCCAAGCGCAGAATTCCGGCATTTCCGTTCCGTGTACGACCCCGGCCACCATTCAGCCGCCGGGTGGCCAGAGTCCGGTGTCACTGGGTCCGTGCGGTATACCGCTCGATACCTGGACTTCCAACGGCAGCGGCAAGGTAAGCCTGCCGCCGATCCTGCCAAGCGGCGATCCCAGCCAGCGCACCGGACTGTTTTATCAATATGCCCAAACGTATTTGGATGACGCGCCGGATCCGAACAACAACAATGCCGTCGGCTATTTCAGCTATAAGTCCATTGGCCTCAGCTACGGTGGAAAACTGCGGCTGGTTGGGTTCAAGGGCACCGCGCTGGCCGACGACACGAAGCCGGACTTCCCAGGCAGCAGCTGGGTTCGTCTTTCGAACAACGTCAAGGCATCTGACCGCAACCTGAAGCTTGATCCGAAAAACCCGAATAGGCCCGGCGATCCCAGCTTTCTGACGCCGTCGTCCCAACAGGGTTTGAGCGATTGGCAGATTGGCGACGAGGTTATTGTTACTAGCACCGATTATATGCCAGGTCACTCCGAGGTCATGCGGATAACGAATGTCGTTTCCGCAAGTGAGATCGAGGTGGAGAGAGCCGATCTCCCGTCAGGTAATGGTCAGGGACTGCAGTTCGCCCACAATGGGACACGCTTCAACGTGGCAGCCTTGCTGACCGACGCCAGCGACACGTTCAAGAATGGGATCACGGACACGGATTCCGATCCGAACGATGCGTCTGCTGTCAATCCCAGCGTCGCCCAGTCTGCGGAAACGCGCGCCTCCGTTGCGTTGCTGACCCGCAGTATCCGGATCTTGTCGGGCGGTGATGGACCCGGAGAAACCTTTGACGACGCAACTTATGGTAATGCGGCGAAAGGCGTGCCTGCCAAGGCCGACTACCAGTTTGGCGGGCAGGTGATCTTCCGGCAGGGCTTCGACACCCTGCAGATCCAGGGCGTCGAATTCCGTCAGCTTGGCGTTGGCGGCCGCCTTGCCCACTATCCTGTTCACTTCCACATGGCCCGGGACGTGCCACCCAACACCTGGATCAAAGACTCATCGATCAATGAATCGATGACTCGCTGGGTCGTCCTGCACTCCACGCTGAACGTGACGTTGCAACGGAATGTCGGGTGGAAGTCTATCGGGCATGGCTTCTTCCTGGAGAGCGGGGCGGAAACCACCAACAGATTCTACTCGAACATCGGCATTCTGGCCCGAGCGGCGGTGCTCGGACCGCTGAACGATCGCACTATTCCGGGCATCCTTGCCGACAATGTGGACAACACGGCGCAAGTACGCGGGCGGTCAGACGTGATGCACCCCACCGTGTTCTGGATCACCAACGGGTGGAATGACTTTGTGGGGAACATGGCCGTTGGCACCGGAGCCTGCGGTGCCTGCTTTTGGCTGCACAACATGTTCACCAACGGCGACATGGTGGACGCGCCGTACCATGATCCGGCGCATCGGCCGCCAATGGCCATGGCACGGCAGAACTGGAGCGGGTTCGGCTATTCAGCCCGCCCGGGCGGCGAGAGCCCGGTTCGGACTTTCTTTCGCAACTACTGCTCCTCGGCGATGACATCGCTGAATACTGTGACCGATCCGTCACCGTGCGGTGCCTTGATCGGACAGGTCAGTCTGGAGCAGGCGACTTTTCAACCCCCAGACCCAAATGCGGGCAAACCATCCCAATTGACACCGGTGCCGAGCTACGCGCCGCCGGCGACAACCGCAACTGCGGACGTCCCCAATGACATGTATTATCCGAACATTGGCGGCAACCGGACGCCGACCGTGTGCGCGCCTGGCGATACCGGCTGCAACATAGAGACCGTTGCGAAGTGCGACAATTCCGCGCCGGATCATTGTGCCATCACGATCGTCGACCACTATACGTCCTCATTCAATTTCGCCGAGACGAACTTCTCCGCGGTGTGGTTGCGGACGCCCGGCTGGTTTCTGTACGACCACAGCTTTCTCAGCGACGTTCAGAGCGCGGGCCTGACCTTCGTTTCCGGCGGCGACTACACGCGGTCTTCCGCTCCGGCCGGATTGTGGCAATTGGCAAGTCACTCGATTTTCGTCGGTGCTACGCAGCCGCAACAGAATGATCCGAGTGGCGAGGCATGGAGCACCTATGCCGACGTGCGAGGGCCATTCAATCCGATGGGTACGCTTGACTGCTTGTTCAGCGGTCCGTGCATGAACGTTGCGCAGGGCATCGGCTTCCACCGTGCCAACTGGGGCGCTGGCCAGCGCATGTTTAATGTTTACGATGGGCCGGCATACGAGGATTATAACGCGTTCCTGAACATCAAGACGACACTGTGTCAGTCGCCCGCCGACTGCATCTATACTGGTGTTCCTGGCGTGCGGTACTACACGCAACCGCCGGACAAAGGGAAGCCGCCGTACCTGCCGCATGCGGCGATCGGCTGGAAGCAGCCGAACGGGTTCTACTACCCGGTGGCTTTCAACTCGTCGAACTTATACTTCAACAACGTCGATATAAGACACTACGTGATCTCTCCCGTGTTCGTGAGAGGATCGTACATGACGGACGGGACAAAGTTTACGTCCCTGTTTTCGGGCTATCCGACCCCCAGTTTGCCGACGCCGCCGAACGACCCGCGTCTGCCACCGAACAGCACGGGGATATTCAACGGGTTCACCGATATCGACCGGCAGACTGTGCTGGTTGATGATGACGGCAGCCTGACCGGATTTTCCGGTACTGTATCCGTCAATGACGACCCCTATTTCGGAGGGCCGATACAGGCAGCCGAGTGCCTGGCGAACGTTGGTGTCCTGCCGAAGATCGCGTGTGGCGGCGCCAATGAGACACTTCCGCCGGCACCACCCAGTGCGCGCACAAGTCCCTACGAGTATCTCACAACGGTTATCTACCCAGACTGCGCGACGCTCGGTAACGATAAGGATACGGCATGTGGGTCGGAGAAGGATACTGTAGAGTCACCGAAAGACAGCAAGCGATACACGGCGAACGTTGGCCGGGGCGGCGCGTGGTCGAAGGATTGTACCGGACCTTACTGCTTCGGCGTACCAATTTATCGCCAGTATCTGACCGATGGTTCGGCGACGAGCACGACCCGCGAATGGCAGAAGTGGACACAGCTCGGCTGTGACAAAAGTCCTGACGCTCCGAAGTGCAACTTCCCATTCATCCGTATGGCAGGCACCGCTACCTGGCAGAGAAGTGTGCTGACGGCGAACAATGGAAAATACTACATCGATACAACGCATCCGAAGGACCAGATCGGCGCCTTTGAAGGGCAAAATGATACTATTGATCTCGGGAGTGCAGCCGACTCGACAGCGTCCTATGTCGACTGCAACATCCGGACCTCCGGGCCGTGTCAGCAGCGCAGCGTCAACGTGTTCCTTCCCAATCAGACCTACTACGTGTTCTTCGTGTACGCGACTAACCGTGTAAAGCAGACCTACCAGATCTACGTCGGCAAGGACTTCCAGACGAGTTCCATGCAGGGAGTGCTGATGCACCCAGACACGATCAACTTTGATAAGACGGTGTTCTCCCTTCCCGGCACGATCTTCACGACGCGAATGATCAACCGCGCGGGTGACACCAACCCGACCAACGGGCCGCTGGAAATCCTGGAAGTGGCAGTCGATCTCACCGGCATCGCCAATGACGGTTCGACGACGATCAACGGCCAGAAGTACAGCTTTAATCCCAAACTTCCTGGTCGGACTGAAACCTGCCGCCCCAAGGCCTTCTGCTCGGCCGATAGCTCAACGGGTTCCTGTGGCTGTGGCTTGAAAGACGATCCCCGGCTTCTGTTGAACCCCAAGCTCGCCGACATATGTGAGAAGACCTGCAAGAACTGGGCTCAGCGGCAGATAGATTGTCCGGATGAGGGCTGCCTCGGCTTCTCCTTCACGCTGCCGGGTACGTTCGCGGCTGACGGTCAGAACAAGCGGCCGAAGGTGGCGGCCTTCCCAAGTGCCGCGGGCAGCCCATGGTTGAAGATGTTCACCGGGGCGACGGTGCCTGCTGGGGTGTGCACCTATACGGATGCGCAGACGCCGGGCCTGCCCGGGTGTCCGGTGCCGAACATCGCAGACCTGGATGGTCTGCCCCAGTGATGCATGAGCGTGGCAGCCCAACCCCGCTCAATGTCGCGCCGGACCATCCGGACGTGCATAAGTCCGGATAAGACATTACTATGATCGCGTTATGGCCGATGATGTCCTGACTGACCGTCCCGATCTGGCGTCGGTGCTCACCAGCCGTGGCTTGCTGGCGGGTGCCGCGCTGGAGCGTGTGCGCCGCCTGCAGGCCGAAAGCGGCGATCGCCTCGACCTCATCGCCTCGAAGCTAGGTTTGATCTCCGATCGCGACCTCGCCGGCGCCTACGCTGCGTTCCTTGGCACCCCACTGATCGCGCCGGATGACTTTCCCGCGGAACCGGTCGCCCCGGATCGGCTACAACTCGCCTATCTTAAGCGCGTTCGCATCGTGCCGCTGGCGGAGACGGACACCACCGTCACTGCCGCAATGGCCGATCCCCTGGACGACAATGCCATTCAGGCGCTGGAATTTGCCCTGGGTAAGACGGTGCTGCGACGCGCTGCGGTGCCGTCCGATATCGATGCGGCGCAGGAACGCCTCTACAACCGCGGCCGTTCGACGATCGATGAGATCTCCGATGCAGCGGGCGAACGCGACGATTCCGACCGCGAATCCGACCTGGAACGGCTGAAGGACCTGGCGAGTGAGGCGCCGGTCATCCGCCTGGTGAACACCTTCATCAGCCGGGCGGTGGAGATGCGGGCGTCGGATATTCATATCGAGGCGACGGAAGCCGGGCTGCGCGTCCGCTACCGCATCGACGGCGTGTTGAAGGAGATGGAAAGCCCGCCGGCGCGCCTGCGCAGCGCCATCATCTCCCGCATCAAGATCATGGCGAAGCTGAACATCGCGGAACGGCGCCTGGCGCAGGACGGCCGCATCCGGCTGGCGGTGCGCGGCAAGGAGATCGACTTCCGGGTCTCCACCACGCCGGCGATCCATGGCGAGAGCGTGGTGCTGCGTATCCTCGACCGCGGCAATCTGGCATTGGATTTTGAAGCGCTGGGCTTCGATGATTCGCAGCTGCCCACATTCCTGGAATGCCTGTTCCGCCCGCACGGCATCGTCCTGGTCACCGGCCCGACCGGCAGCGGCAAGACCACCACGCTGTATGCGGCGCTGACCCGGTTGAACAAGCCGGAGAGCAAGATCCTGACCGCCGAAGATCCGGTTGAATACGTGCTGAACGGCGTCAACCAGGTGCAGATGAAGTCGGATATCGGCCTGACCTTCGCCTCTGCCCTGCGCAGCTTCCTGCGTCAGGACCCGGACATCATGATGATCGGCGAGATCCGTGATCTGGAAACGGCGCAGATTGCCGTACAGGCGGCACTGACCGGCCACCTGGTGCTGTCCACGGTGCACACCAATGACGCAGCCAGTGCAATGACGCGCCTGCTGGACATGGGGATCGAGCACTATCTGCTGACCTCTACCATCAACGCCGTTTTGGCACAGCGCCTGGTGCGGCGACTGTGTCCGGAATGCCGGGAGCCGTTTGCGCCGGATGAGGAACTGGTGAAGCGGCTGGAACTGCGTGCGCTGACCGACAAGGAACCCGTGCTCTACCGGCCGGCTGGCTGTCCGTCCTGCAACGGCAGCGGCTACGCCGGCCGGACCATGATCCTGGAGCTGATGGTCACGGACGATACGATCCGGGCGCTGGTGCTGCGCAGAGCCGAGGCGCGGGAAATTCAGGCAGCGGCCATCGAGAACGGCATGCAGACGATGTATGCCCATGGCATGCGCAAGGCCCTCGCCGGAATTACGACGTTCGAGGAAATCTTGCGCGTCACGCGCGATGTTTGATGATGGGCGGCGACCCAAGGATGTGCCCACCGTCGCTCCCTCGTCAGGGCCGGCACCAGCAGCCCAGATCGGCAGGAGCGTAGCCGATATGGCGCTCTAGCCGATGCCAGTGTTCCAGTACGAAGCGCTCTCCCCCGCCGGTGATACCGTCACCGGCGAATTGGACGCGCCCAATGTCGCTGCGGCCATCGCCCGCCTGAACGAACAGGCGTTGCTGCCGATCGAGGCGGTCGAAAAGCGCGTCGCGGGCTCCCGATTCCGCATCACATTGACCGGCCGCACCGGCTTTCCCTCCGGCGGCTTGGCGCTGTTCATCCAGCAACTGACCCGCCTGCTGAACGCCAGTCTGCCGCTGGACCGCGCGCTGGAAATTCTCACTGGCCTCACCGACGATGCGCGCAGCCGCAAGATTGTTGAGCGCCTGCTGGACAAGGTGCGCGACGGCGCCAGCCTGGCCGAGTCGATGCAGGCGCAGGACGACGTGTTCCCGCCGCTTTGCATCAGCATGGTGCGTGCCGGTGAGGAAGGCGGCGCGCTGAAAGCCGTGCTGGCTCGTGTCGCCGACTTCCTGGTGCGATCGGAGGCGATCCGCCAGAAGGTCGTTTCGTCGCTGATCTATCCGGTGATTCTGATCATCGTCGCAGTCGGATCGGTCACGCTGATCCTGACCCTGGTCATCCCGCAATTCGAATCGATGTTTGCCGATGCTGGCGACAAGCTGCCGACCGCAACCAAGCTGGTGCTATGGGCCAGCCAGGGCCTGCGCGAGCATTGGCGTGGCATGCTGCTGACCATTGCCGTCGGCGTGCTGGGCGGCCAGCGGCTGACCAAGCTGTCCAGCGTGCTGGAACTGCGCGACCGCGTGTTGCTGCGGCTGCCGCTGATCGGCAGCCTGATGACGCGGTTCGAGGTCAGCCGTCTCTGCCGCAGCCTGGCCGTGTTGCTGTCAAACGGCGTGCCCGCAGCCCGCGCTCTCGCACTGGCTGGCGCCACTGTCGGTAATCGTGTCTTCGTTGAGGCGATCGAACAGCTTGCTGCCCGCTTCAAGGAAGGCGAGGCGCTGGCGCAGGCACTGGCCGACACCGGCTGCTTCCCCAACCTCGCCGTGCAACTGATCCAGATCGGCGAAGAAACCGGCAAGCTCGAGGAGATGCTGGCGCAGATCGCCGACATCTATGACCATGAGGTGGAGCGTTCGGTCGAACGTGCGATGGCGTTGCTGGTGCCGGGAATCACTGTCGCGATGGGTGGTATCGTCGCCCTCATCATGGCCGCGGTGATGGCCGCGATGGTCAGCATCAGCGACCTCGCCTCGTAGTGCTCCATGCCAAGGCCGCATCGCCACAGTCCGGGCTTTACCATTATCGAAATGATGGTGGTGATGGCGGTTCTCGGCATCGCCATGCTGGCCGTACCGGCGATCGTCTCAGGCATTGATGGCAGCCGCCTGCGCGCCGCAGCCAACGACGTCATTGCTCATCTGCGTGAGGCTCGGACACAAGCCTTGAGGAGTGAGGCTGCGGTCGAGGTGGTGTTCGACATCCGCCAGCGCCGCTACGGCACGACGGCCCGCGCCGGTGTTCAACAGTTGCCGGGCGTCGTGGACCGGGTCGAAATTGCTCCCGGTAATCTGGCTGATCCGAACGGCATCGTTCGTTTCCGCTTCCAGCCTGACGGCAGCAGCGAGCCGATGCGCATCGCACTGTGGCACCGAGGAGGCGCCGCGGTGATCGAGATCGACTGGCTGACCGGACGGGTCCACATCAGTGGCTGACCACGGCAGCACGCCCGCGGCACAGCGTGGCTTTACGCTCCTGGAGCTGATGGTTGCGCTGGCAATCGTCGCGATACTGTCCGCGACCGCCTTTCAGGCCTTGTCCGGCGCGCTCGACCGGCTTGGCCGCGGCCATACCGAGGCCGAGGCACTGGCCCTGGCGCAGTCCACGCTCAACCGCGTCGGCGCCGATATTCCGCTGGGCAATGACGAAGTACGTGGCCGGACCGAAGACGGCTTCACCTGGCTGGTGCAGACCGCGCCATATGAGGGCCCGGCGCCAACGACGGGCTTGCTGACCGGCTATGTCGTGCGGGTCACGATTGCCTGGATGGACCGCCGCAATCTCCGTCAGGTGCAACTTAGTACAGTGCGGGTCGCCATGCGCGGCGCGTCATGAGGCGTCGCTCCGCCGCCCGATCAGGCGGCTTCACCCTGGTCGAGGTGCTGGTCGGACTCGTCCTTCTGGGTATGCTGATGACCCTGGTGGCGAATGGCGTACGCCTGGGTACCAGAGCCTGGAGTAAGGCGGAGACTGTAACGGCCGATCAGGACGACCTGGAAGCTGTCCGCAGCCTGATGCGTCGTACGATCAGCCGGGCTGAGCCAGTCTTTGCTTCGAGCGACCTGAAGAACCTGACGATCCTGTTCAACGGCGAGCCAAATGCCATGACGCTGGTTGCGCCGCAGCCGGCGACACAAGGCAATGGACCGCCCGCCGTGCAGCGATTCAGTCTTGGCCGTGCCGGCGACGGGCAAGGCCTGTTCCTGCGCTGGCAACTCCTTGCCCCCGGCGGACCTGTTGGCGATCCTCGCCAGGCGCTTGTGTTGGACAGCGTGGCGTCCGTGCGGTTCGCCTATTTCGGCCCCGCCGCGGATGGCCAGCCGCCCGCCTGGCAGGAGCGCTGGGTCGAGCGCGACCGCCTGCCGCAGCTTGTCCGCGTCAGCGTCGTCCGGTCAGGACGGGGCTCGCGCGTTTGGCCTGATCTCATTCTGGCAACGCGGGTGACGACAAACGCAACTTGTCTCTATGATGCATCGAGCAGCTTGTGCCGGCGGGTGCGTTGACGATGGCGAGTGTGGACTGGTTCGGCAACGACGCAATGCAGTTCGTGCGCCGCGGCGTCACCTGGTGGTTGAATGAGCTGACTGCGTTGATCCCGCGCCGGTTTCTCGGGCGGATCGATGCCGCCCCGGCGGTGCTGGAAGTTGGCCGCAACGATGCCACCCTGCTGTTGCGGGCGAGGGGCGCGGCGGAGCCGGAACGTATGCCGGTCCAGGGCGACCTCGAGGCCATTCGCAGCCATGTGCGGACGGTGATGCGGCGCTGGCTGAGCCACGCCGTTGTCGTGCGGCTTGATCGCTCATTGCTTTTCGAAACGTCGACGACGCTGCCGGTCGCGGCGGAAGCGTCGCTGCGGCCGATCCTGCAACACCAGTTGGACCGCCTGGTACCTCTGCCCGCGAGCGACGTCGAATTCGAGTACACCGTCGATCCCTACGAAGCCGGCGCCAAGACCATTACGGTGCGCCTGATCGTGGCAACCAGCGCCAGTATGGAACGTGCACGCGATATGGCGCTCTCGATCGGCCTCACCCCGACGGTGATTGTGGCTCAAGCGCGCGGCGGCAGCGATCCGGTGACGCTGTGGCGGGCTCGCGATCCGCACAACCGTACGAAGCTGGAGCGCTGGGTTCGGCACGGGCTGGAGGCCACGGCAGTGCTGCTGCTGATCGGCGCATACGCTACCTACGTCTACCGCCTCGATGGTGCGCGCGCCGAATTGCAACAGCAGGTTGCCAGGGCCGGCAAAACGGCTGCGACCGTGCGTGACTTGATGCAGCAGATCGACAGCGGCGAGAGCGCCATTGCCCTGCTGCAGCGGCGGCAGCGCAGTTCCGATTACCTGCGGCTGCTTGACGAACTGACCAATCTTGTGCCGCGCAACACCTGGATCAGCCAGTTGAGCGTACGCGGCTCGAACGTCGAAATCATTGGCTTTTCGCCCCGTGTCGCCGATCTGGTGGCGAAACTCGAAGAGAACCCGACAACGACCAACCCCCGGTTCCGCGCGCCGATTACGCGGTCTGCCGACGGCACGACGGAACGGTTCGACATTTCGTTCGATATGTCGATCGAGGATCCGAAATGAATGCGCAGTGGACGGCGCTGGCACGGCGAGCGGCGGCGGTTCTGATCCTGCTGCTGCTGGTGTTGGTGGCATGGCTGCTGGTCGTGCGGCCTCTGGTGGCGATGGTGACTGACCGGCAGCGGGACATCGCCATGCTGTCCGATCGACTGGCGACGCTGCGCCTGGCAATTTCCCGCATTCCGCTGTTGGAGGAACGGGATGCCTCGCTGGACACGCGCCTTGATGAGGGGGGCGGCGTCTGGACGGACATCAGTGATGCGGCGGTGGCCGCACAGATGCAGGACCAGCTTGGCCAGGCGATCCGACGCGATGGTGGTATCGTACGGTCCGCCTCGACCATGCAGGGGACCGATGAAGGTGGTCTCCACGCGGTTCGTGTCCGCTTCAGCGTCGAGGGCACGCTGGAGACGATCGAGCGCATGCTAAGCGCCATCCAAATCTCCAAGCCGGCGCTGTTTGTGGACAGCATGAGCATCACTGCGCCGACGACGGTACCACGCGATAAACCGCCCCGCCTGAACTTCGATCTTGAAGTGATCGGCTATATCCGGACGTCCCGCTGATGGTCGAGCAGCGCAAGTTCCTGCATCTGCTGGTGCCGCTGGGGTTACGGCTGGCGGCGCTGCTGGTGGCCGCCATTCTGTTCCTGACGGTCTGGGAGATGCCGATTGCGTCGCGCCCCGTTGCGCGGGGCCCGCATGTCGCACCACGCGCGGGCGCCGATGACAGCAAGGACGGTACGGCGGTGTCGGCGCCCGCTCGCTCCTACCCGGCCATTTCGGAGTACCCGCTTTTCTTTCCTGGCCGGGCGCGCTGGAAGCCACCGCCGCCGCCACCGCCGCCACCGCCCGTGGAACGGCCGCCACCGGCGCTGAACCGGTACATGCTGACCGGCATCGTGGTCAGCGGCGAGTCGCGCACCGCGCTGATCAAGACGCCCAACAACCAGAACACCGTGCTGCTGAAAGTCGGCGAGCACCTTGACGGTTGGACGTTACAAGACATTCACGAGACGCACCTGCTGTTCACCGCCGGCAAAGCGACCTACGAAATGAAATTGCCCAAACCGTCCGAGATCAGGCGATGACACTGTTGCTGTCCCTTTTCGGCGCAGAGCCGATGCGGTTCCTGCGTCATTGCGGGGTCGTTGGCGTGGTGTTGCTCATCGCGCTGCCGGGTTGCCAGCCGCCGCCACCGCCACCGGAAGCTGGGGTGATCAATCCCGACCTGCCGCCGCAGCCGGTCGGACGCCCGATTCCAATGACTGGCGAAGCGATCCAGCTCGGTACACCGGCGCCGACGCGGCGACTGACCGGCGCGACCGAGATCGTCATGGGGACGGGTCAGTTCGCCAATCCGTCACCGGTCGCCGCGGGCGGCCAGCGCGTCGCCTTGGTCGGCAGCGATGTGTCGCTGAACTTTGCCAATGTGGACGTGCGCGATGTGCTGAAATCGGTGCTGGGTGACCTGCTGCGGTTGTCCTACACGGTTGATCCGGCGGTGACGGGGCACATTACGCTGCAGACCGGCGCGCCGATCCCACGGTCCTCGGTCATCGGCGTGCTCACCAACGCCTTGCAACTCAGTGGCATCGGACTGGTGCAGCATGACGGACTATACGCGGCGGTCCCGATCGCCAATGCCTCCCGTGCCGCGACCGTGGGCGGATCCGTCGGCTTCATCACCCGTGTGGTGACTCCGCAATATGCCGCTGCAGCAGAGCTGGAACGGGCATTGCAGCCGCTGGTGCCACCCGGTGCCAGCCTGAAGGCCGACCCTGGCCGGAACCTGCTGATGGTGTCCGGGTCCGCGCAGGACGTCGGCAACATCATCGCCAACGTCGACTCATTCGACGTCGACTACCTGCGCGGCATGTCATTCGGCCTGTTCCCGTTGCGCAATGGCCGCGCACGCGACGTCGCCTCCGATTTGACCAAGCTGATGACGACGTCGCTGAAGCCGATCGCGGACATGGTGAAGATTGCACCGATCGACCGGATCAACGCGATCCTGGTGACGTCCATGCAGCCGGCCTATCTGCGGCGGGTGCAGGAATGGATCGAGCGGATCGACCGCGGCGATGGTCGCACCGACCAGCAATTGTTCATCTATCGCGTCCAGAACGGCCGCGCCGCCGATCTGGCGAAAGTATTGCGCCGCGCGCTTGGGCTGGAACCTCAGGGCGGCGGTGGCGGTGGCGGGCAGGGTAGCTCATTCGATACGGAGCCGAATGCGACGACCGGAAACGCACCGGGGTCGGGGGGCGGTGTGGACCCTCTTCAGACCGCCCTTGGCGGCGGCACGGACACATCACCGTCCGGAGGGGCACCCGGCAGTGCGCCCCCACCGCCGGTGTCGCCGGGTGCCGGGCGGAACGAGTTGCTGGGTAGTGTACCTGCCGCCGCCGCGCTGAACGGGCCGGTGCCGCAGAGCGGCGTGCGCGTGACCGCCGACACCACCAACAACGCGTTGATCATCAGCGCCACCCCACAGGAGTACGCACCGATCGAGGCGGCGCTGGAGAAGCTCGATATCACGCCGCTGCAGGTGCTGATCGAGGCGACCGTTGCCGAGGTGACGCTGAACGACAAGCTCGACATGGGGCTGCAGTACTTCATCAAGAGCGGAAATTTCGCCGGTATCTTCGCCCCCGGGGTCACGGCGGCCATCAACTCGGGCACGACGGCGGCGGGGTTCCCAGGCGTCGGCGTTGGCACCAACATCACCGTTGCCTACTCATCGGGCGGCACGAACATCATCCTGCAGGCGCTGGCCAGCGTGAGCACAGTGCGCGTGCTGTCTTCGCCCGATCTCCTGGTTCTCAACAATGGCACTGCGCGCCTGCAGGTCGGTGACCAGCTGCCGATCGCGACGCAGTCTGCGACCAGCAATCTCGCCCCCGGCGCCCCGACGGTGAATTCGATTTCGTATCGGGACACTGGCGTGATCCTCCAGATCACACCGCGCGTTAATGCCAGCGGCCTCGTGCTGCTCGACATGTCGGAGCAGGTCAGTCAGCCGACGCAGGCCACCCAGCAGACGAACGTGCAGCAGCAATCGCCAACGATTTCGAACCGAAGCGTGACCAGTTCGCTGGCGATTCATGACGGCCAGACCATTGTGCTGGCTGGCTTGATCCAGGAGAACCGGCTGAGCGGCACCAGCGGCCTGCCATACCTCAAGGATCTGCCCGTCGTGGGCTTCCTGTTCGGCGTCAAGAGTGAGCAGGTCAAGCGCACGGAACTGATCGTCCTGGTGACGCCGCATGTCATTCGCAACCGTGAAGATGTGAACGCCGTCACCACCGAGCTGCGCCACAAGCTGCGGATGACCGTGCCGGTGGCCGCGCGCGCGCGGTAGCGGCAATGTATGACCGCGGCGGCGAGCGTGGGCTTGCCCTGATCGTGGCGCTATGGGGCGGCGCGATCCTGGCAGTCGTGGTCATGAGTGTGCTGCAACTGACGAGAGCAGACGCGCGCCTGATCCGCGGTACGCAGGACGTGGCGGAACTCAACGCGATCGCCGACGCGGCGGTCAACATGACCATCCTCGCTATGCTTGGCCCGCCGCCCACGCGCCCAACCATCAACACGGGCCCGGCGACTGTGACGTTTGCCGGCGTGCCGGTGCAGGTCACGCTAATGGATGAGAGCGGCAAGATCGATGTCAACCTGGCGGGTGCGCGGACGCTGCGGCAGGTGCTGTCGGTAGCCGGTATGGATCCAGGGCAAGCCGAACCCATGGCGGAGCAGATTGTGGCCATGCGCACGCCTGCTTCGGGTGGCGCTCCGTTCTCTTCGGTCGAAGCGCTTCAACGGGTGCCTGGCCTGACGCCGGCGGTCTATCGCCGGATGGCGCCGATGCTGACGGTCTACTCGCAAAGCGCCTGGATCGATCCCACGTACGCCAGCCTGGAGTCGCTGAACGCGTTCAGGGCCTTCGACAGTGGCGCTGACGCTGCATGGCGTCGGCTGGTGGAGGAACGGACCAGATCACGGGGATCAACGCAGAAGCCAAGTGTCGTCCTGGGGCATGCCTTCACTATTGTGGCTGAGGCGGTGGCTGGCGATGTACGGGTCACGCGTGTGGCGGTGATCCGGCTGACCGGCCAGCCGCGGTCGCCGCTGCTGATCTATCGCTGGCATTGATACGTGTTGATGGGAACTGGCAAAGACTGTCAAAGCAGTGCAAGAAGGTTACCGTTGCACTATGGGACGGAACCCATGCTGAAGACGAGCGTCATGCGTCGCCTCTCGGATACGATCCGCCGCCTGCGTTGGCGGCCGGATGCGCCGCCGTATCGGCCGCCGGCGGGGCAGGCTGGCTTCACCATCCTCGAGATTCTGGTCGTCATTACCATCATCGGGTTGCTGATCGGCCTGGTTGCTCCGGCGGCGCTCCGGCAGTTGTCCGGTGCCCGCAGCTCGGTTGCCAAGCAGTCGATCGAGCGCCTGACCACCGTGCTGGACCTCTATAGCCTCGACATGGGATCCTATCCGACCACGGAGCAGGGGCTGGCGGCGCTGATCAAGAAGCCGGCCGGGGCGACCCGCTGGAATGGACCTTACCTGAAAGGCGATGAGGTGCCGCTCGATCCATGGAGCAACCCCTATGTGTATCGCCGGCCGGCGGAGCGGCAGGGCAAGGACTACGATTTGTGCTCCACCGGGCCAAGCGGAACGGCGACCGGGAGCGATATGATCTGCAATTGATGGCGCGCGCACGTCCGTCGGCGGCGCATGGCGGCCATGGGCCGCCGCTGTTTCCGGCTGGTGGGGGTTCGGCTATGAGGACCGCCTTCGCCTCGCATCCGGGAGCAGGAAACCCATGCCCAAGCCCCGCGGCCGCCACTTTTTCGCCAATCCCGGCCCAACCAACATTCCTGACAGCGTGCTGCGTGCCATGGACCGCGGCAGCATCGATTTCAACGATTCGGAGTTCGTTGAGGTCTATGAGGAAGCCTATGCCGGCCTGAAGCGGGTGCTGCGCACGCAGCAGCATGTATTCATGGCCAACGCCTCGGGTCACGGCGCCTGGGAGTCCAGCATCGCCAACCTGTTTTCGCCCGGCGACTCAATTTTGGTCGTGGAATCTGGCTTCTTCTCCGACGAGTGGGCGGCAATGGGACGGGCATTTGGGCTGAACGTCCAGATGCTGCCGGCTGACTGGCGGCACGGCGCCTACATCGCCGACATGCACGCCGCGCTGGCGGCCGACACAGAGCACAGGATCAAGGGCCTCTGTGTCGTGCAGAACGAAACCTCGACCGGCATGAGCATTCCGCTACCGGCGGTGCGTCAGGCCATCGATGCAGCGAAACACCCGGCGCTGCTCCTGGTCGATACCATCTCCTCACTCGGCTCGCTCGAGTTCCGCATGGATGACTGGGGCATCGACTGCGTCGTTGGCGGCAGCCAGAAGGGGCTGATGCTGCCTACCGGCATGAGCTTCACGGCTGTGTCCGAGAAGGCGTTCGCGGCGCATCAGCATGCAAGGCTGCCACGCTTTTACTTCGACTGGACGATGATGTCGAAGCGAGCCCACCGCAGCTTCATTGGCACGATCCCGACCTCGGTGTTCTACGGCCTGCGTGAGTCGATCCGGCTGCTTGAGGAGGAAGGACTCGACAATGTCATTGCTCGCCACACGCGGCTTGCCGAGGCGACGCGGCGTGCGGTGCAGACCTGGGCTTCAGCCAATGATGGCCCGCAGTTCTTCTGCAACAATCCGGAGCGTTACTCGAATTCCGTTACGACGGTGCTGATGCCGGAAGGTCGCAGCAGCGATCCGCTGCGCAAGACGATCCGTGAGCGCTTCAACGTTTCGCTTGGTGGTGGGCTGACCAAGCTCAGCGGCAGGGTGTTCCGCATTGGCCATCTCGGCGACCTGAACGAGCCGATGCTGCTGGGGACGCTGGGCGCGGTCGAGATGGGCCTGCGCATTGAGGGGATTCCGCACGGGCGCGGTGGCGTCGACGCGGCGATGGCGTATTTGGCGGGGGATTGAGCCGGCGGTCGTTCTCCTGTCTGCTGTCCGGCAGACAAGAAGGGAGGAACAACCATGCCGAAGACTCGCGGCACCGGCCTGCTGATGGCCTGGACCGATGTCGATCCGGCGCATGAAGCGGAATTCAACCGCTGGTACGACGAGGAGCACATCAACCACCTGCTGAAGGTGCCGGGCTTTCTCAGCGCCGCGCGCTACCGTGCGATGCGGGGCGGGCCAAAATATTTGGCGATGTATGAGCTGGAGGACCACAATGTGCTGCGGTCTTCGGCTTTCCTCAACGAGGTGCGCTATCGTCCCACGGCGCGGCGCTCGGCGACATCGCCGAGCAGCACAGGGCGGAACTTCCTGCTGAACGGGTATCGGCAGATATTTCCCATGCGGACCGACCCGGCGGATATGCCGACCGAGTTGCCGCGCTATCTGCAGATGGGCCGTATGGACATCGCGGCCGCGATGGAGGAGGAATTCAACGACTGGTACAACACCTGCTACATCCCGGACTTCCTGACTGTTCCGGGCGTTATACGCGCTCGGCGCTTTGTCGCAATCGAGGCGCAGCCGAAATATCTGACCGTGTATGAGTTCGAGAATCCGGGCGTGCCGGATACGGATGCCTGGAAGGCAAAGCGGGACTCGAATCCATGGAGCCGCCGCGTGCGCCCGGCGATGCGGCTGGATGCCGGATCCCCGGCTGTGTTCGAACGAATCTTTCCGGGGCTGTAGAGGGTGAGGCCATGACAAGTGTGACGGGAACCTGGCGGCTGGTGAAGGCGGTGTCGCGTGATGCCGACGGAAAAGAACTGCCGGCGCCATATGGCGGCCATCCGATGGGCCGCGTTGCGCTGGGTGCGGACGGACGGATGGCGGCCGTGATCTGCGATGCGCGGCGGGAGGTCCCGGCCGGCGAAAAGCGCGAATACAGCAGCTATTGTGGCAACTACACCTATGACGGCTCGCGTCTCGTCACCCGCGTCGATGCGGCGTCTGATCCGGCTCGGATGGGCACGGATCAGGTACGGGAGGTACGGTTCGACGGCAGTCTGATGGTGCTGCGTCCACCGCTCCGGAGCTATGGCGGGCCGGTGGAGCAGCGGGAGCTTTACTGGGAGAAGATATCCGACGTTTGACGGCGTCGTCGTCGGCACAAGCGGGCAGCGTTTCGTTCTGCTTCGTGCATGGACCTGTGCATTACTCCGCGGGCCGACGAGGCGCGACCGGTCGGTGCAAATTGGAAACATCCCGAATGGCTGTTGGCAGCCACTGTCGTACGTGGCCCTGTCTCTGGCGCGCGCGTGCCGCCTCAGATCGGTTCCGTCCGCCTTCCGCGATGGCGTGGACACCTGACACACCGCGCCGCCCGATGATACAAGCGCGGCTGGATTGAGACGGAGGGACCCCGCTATGGCAGAGCACTACGACCTGCTGATCCGCAATGGCACCTGCGTGCTGCCCTGGGGACCGGAGGCGACGGATGTCGGCGTGCGCAACGGCCATATCGTGGCCCTCGGCGTCGGCCCCGACGCCACCGCCGACACGGTGTTCGACGCGCGCAATCTGCACGTCCTGCCCGGCCTGATCGATCCGCACGTGCATTTCCGCGATCCAGGCGACAAGACCGTGGAGAGCATACCCACCGGCAGCCTGGGCGCGATCCTCGGCGGCCTGACCGCGGTGTTCGACATGCCCAACACGGCACCGTCGATGGTCGATGCCGACGGTATGGCATGGAAGCGGCAATACGTGGAGGAAGTCGCCTGGTGCGACATGGGCATCTATGTCGGCGGGACCAAAACCAACATACCTAACCTTGGCGACCTGGAACTCACCTGCGGCTGCTGCGGGATCAAAATCTTTGCCGGCAGTTCCACCGGCGACCTGATGGTTGAGGACGACGAGCACCTGGAGAAGGTGATGCGCTCCGGCCGCCGCCGCATCGCCTTCCACAGCGAGGATGAGTACCGCCTGCAGGCGCGCAAGCCGAACTTCAAGATCGGCGACCCGTACGCGTCGCACATGGCGTGGCGCGACGAGGAATGCGCCTATCTCGGCACCCGCCGGCTGATGGCGCTGGCGCGCAAGACCGGCCGGCCAGCGCATATCCTGCACGTCTCGACCGCGCAGGAGTTTGAGTACCTCAAGGATTACCGCGACATCGCTACGTGTGAGGTGCTGCTGAACCACCTCACGCAAGTCGCTCCCGATTGCTACGAGAAGCTCGGCGGCTTCGCGGTGATGAACCCGCCGATCCGCGGCGAGAAGCACCGCGAGGCGGCGTGGAAAGCGGTGCGCGAGGGTATGGTCGATACCGTCGGATCGGACCACGCGCCGCATTCGCGGGAAGCCAAGCTGAAGCCATGGCCGACCTGCGCTTCCGGGCTGACGGGCGTGCAGACGCTGGTGCCGATCATGCTGGACCATGTGAACGCTGGCCGACTGCCGCTGACCCGGATGGTGGACCTGATGTCGGCCGGGCCCGCGCGGGTCTATGGCGCCATCAACAAGGGCCGGCTGGCGGCCGGCTACGATGCTGATTTCACCATCGTCGACCTGAAGAAGCGGCGACGGATCGAGGAAAGCTGGATCGTCTCGCCCTGCGGTTGGACACCGTTCGCCGGAATGGACGTGACCGGCTGGCCGCTCGCGACCATCATCCGCGGCCAGATTGTCATGCGGGACGATGAGGTGCAGGGAAAACCGGCGGGCAAGCTGGTGAAGTTCCGCGGGTGACGCCGGACCTGCCGGCGGTGGACCTGTTAATCGTTGGCGCCGGCCCCGCCGGCATTGCGGCGGCGGTGGAGGCGGCAGAATGGGGCCTCTCCGTCGTGCTGCTGGATGAGAACCCGGCACCCGGCGGCCGCATCTGGCAGGCGTTGGAGACGCGCGGGGCGAAGGACGCCGAGGATGCGGCAGCACTGTCGCTGATCCGCCGGCTGCGTGCGTCGCGTGTCGATGCACGGTATGGCGCCGTGGTGTGGGCAATCGAGCGGGACCGCCAGGTGTTCTGGAGCCAGGGCGGCGCTGCACAGCACCGCACGCCGACGAAAATCCTGCTGGCAACCGGTACGATCGAGCGTCCGGTGCCCATCCCAGGCTGGACTCTGCCGGGGGTGATGACGGTGGGCGCGGCGCAGATTGCGCTGAAGACCGGCGGGTTGGTGCCGTCCGGGCAGACCTGGCTGGCAGGGCAGGGACCGCTGCTGCTGCTTTATGCCACGCAGGCGCTGGCGGCGGGCGGAACGATTGCCGGCGTCGTGGATCTGTCGGACGGGCTGGCGCCTGTCAGAGCGGCGGCGCATGCACGTCTGTCGGTGCTGCCCGAGGTGCTGAAGGGCCTCGCCTGGCGGCGCATGATTGCCGACGCAGGCGTACCATGGCTCGCGGCGCGCAATATTCGCGCCGGTGGTGACGGGCGGTTGGAATGGATCGAGGCACTGGTGGACGGCGCATGGCGGCGCTTCGCCGCCGATACGCTGCTGCTGCATGACGGCGTGATCCCGTCGACGCAGATGACGGCGGCTGTTCGTTGCACGCACGAATGGTCGGAGCCGCAGCGCTGCTGGCGGCCGATCGTTGATGCGTGGGGTGCGACATCGGTCCCGGATGTGCTGGTGGCCGGCGACGGCGCCGGCATCGGCGGCGCCCTGGCGGCTGTTACCGCCGGTCGCATCGCCGCACTCGGCGTGGCGCATGCGCTCGGCCGCGTTGGAACGGCGGAGCGCGACCTGGCCGTGGCGCCACTGCGCGCGGAGCGGGATCGGCACCTGGCGGTGCGCCCGTTTCTGGACGCGCTGTTTGAGCCGCTGGCCTTGCAGCCGGCGGATGAGACAGTGGTGTGCCGGTGCGAGGAGGTCACCGCCGGGGCTGTACGCGCGGCCGCGGCGGGCGGCTGTCAGGGGATGAACCAGTTGAAGGCTTACACGCGCTGCGGCATGGGGCCATGTCAGGGGCGGCAATGCGGGCCGGTGGCGCTGGACGTGCTAGCCGAGGCGCGTGGGGTGCCGGTCAATGCGGTTGAGCCGCTGCGCGCACGCTTTCCGACCAAACCAATTCCACTTGAGGACCTCGTTTCTTTGTCAGCGGAGTAGGTTAACCTCGGTGTTCTCCGTGTCGGATTGATTTGCTGCCGCCGAACCGGAACGTCAACAAGTTGGATAGTTGCAATCGATTCGACGCGGAGATCACGAAGTATGCCACGAAGCCGCACCGAGAAGGTTCAACCCTGCATTATTGCAGCGTAAGGCGCGTGGCGACGGTGGGACGGCTCCGCAACGAAAGCGCGCAGGGCTTGGCATCAGCCGTCCGCGGGGAAAGAATGCCCTCAACGGAGAAGGAAGCGCCGCCATGAGCACAACGACCCAGCAGCACAGCCCCTACATTCCGGTGCGCGACGACTGGCTCGCCCGCCGCACCGAGACGATCCTGGAGCCCGAGTTGCCCATCGTCGATCCGCACCACCATCTGTGGGAGCGGCCGGGCTGGAAATACATGCTGGATGACCTGCTGGCCGACACTAACTCGGGCCACAACATCGTCGGCACCGTATTCGTGCAGTGCCGCGCCATGCACCGCGCCAGCGGCCCGGAAGCGTTCAAACCAGTCGGCGAGACCGAATTTGTCAACGGCGTCGCCGCCATGAGCGCCTCGGGCGGCTACGGCAAGGCCAAGATCTGTGCCGGCATCGTTGGCCACGTGGACCTGCTGAACGGCGCGAAGTCGCGCGAGGTGCTGGAGGCGCATATTCGCGCCGGCGGCGACCGCTTCCGCGGCATTCGCCACATCACCGCCTACGATCCCGACCCGACGCTGATGAACCCGGCCTATAGCCCGCCGCCGGGACTGATGTTCGACAAGACCTTCCGCGAAGGCTTCGCCTGCCTGGCGCCGCTGAACCTGTCCTTCGATGCGTGGCTGTATCATCCGCAGATCGGCGACGTGACGGCGCTGGCGCAGGCGTTTCCGGGCACGCAGATCTGCCTGAACCATATCGGCGGGCCGCTGGCGATCGGCTCCTATGCCGGCAAGCGTGAGGAGGTGTTTGCCGCCTGGTCGAAATCGATCAAGGCGCTGGCGGCGTGCCCGAACGTGGTCGTCAAGCTGGGTGGCATGGCGATGCGCATCAACGGCTGGGGCTTTGAAACGAAGGCGGAACCGCCATCGTCGGAGGAATTGGCCGCGGCGTGGAAGCCCTACGTCGACACCTGCATTGCCGCATTTGGCGCCAACCGCTGCATGTTCGAAAGTAACTTCCCGGTCGACAAGGGCAGCTACGGCTATCAGGCGTTCTGGAACGCGTGCAAGATCCTGGCGAAGGGTGCCAGCGCTTCAGAAAAGGCAGATCTGTTCTGCGGCACGGCCGCTCGGTTTTACCGCCTGGAACTGTAGGTGGCAGGCACGTACGGCAGTTCAACAATGCCGTACGTGCCTAATACTGAATGCAGATTCCGAAACGATGTGCTTGTAGCGGCCAGTAGCCGGCTGATCGAACGTTTACATCTCAAAGCAGCGCGCAACATCGGCCGGCTGCGCGAATCGTGGCAAGGTAGATGCTGAGGGTCGAACGCCGGCCCCACTATCCGGAACGAGTACCGTCGGCGGGAGGTAGCCGGTTGTAGTGAAAGCGCTGCATGTCGGGAATGCAACGAATAGAACGGAAGCCGGCCTTTTCCAGAACGCGACGTGATGCCGCCTTGTCAGGGTGCGCAAGCGCACGGACCTCGGGCAAGCGCAGCACGTTGTCGGCAGTCACCATGCACGCGGCGACCAATTCAGACGCGTAGCCGTTGCCGCGGGCGGCCGGATGCAGGAAGTACCCGATCTCAACGCCCCATCCTGGATCGAACGGATCATCATAAAGGCCACCCCAGCCGATGATCCGGGTGTCCGCTTTGGTTACAATCGTCCAGGGGGCGAAGCCGTTGCGCCGGCGACATCGCTCGTGCACTGCAATCCGCAGCCGGCATGCTCGGAACGAGGCGTCGACATGGGTATGGCGCATGGCGTCCGCGTTGCCCAGGAACTCGAACAGCGTCGGCACGTCAGACAGCCGTGAAGGACGCAGGACCAAACGAGAGGTTTCGACTTGCATGGGAAACCTCCTGGCAGCGCACTACGCTGTGCTACCGCCCCTCGCGCCGCCATGCCAGCAGTAGGAGCGCCGCGATCACCGGCAACGACATCCAGCCCGGCAGCAATTCCAGCGCTGCGACGCCTGTCACCACATGATCGTGCCGTCGCTGCAATCCGACCCAGGTACTGCCCGAGGCGGTGTTGCCCTCCTCGACGCGCCGCAGGTCCGGCACGTCAGCACCGGCCAGCCAGTGCACACCGCCGTTCGAGGCGCGGGCCAGGGCACCGGCGATGGTAGCCGTCGCCCTCAGGTCGGCGAGTTCCGGTGGATTGGCAGCGCCGGCCGCCGCGTAAGCCGACTGAGCGCCCTGGGTCACCTTCCACACCCCCGGCACCGGTGCGGCCACTGCCGCAATGGAACGGCCAGGCCGCTCCTCACGTAACGCCAGCGTCGTCGTCTTCCCGTCCGGGTCCGTCACCACCACCGACCCGGGTGGTGCCGCCTCGGTGGAGCGGCGTTCGATTGTCAACTTGCCATCCACCACACGGGCAGTCAGTGCATTCTCCTCGAGGTCCGGCTCCTGCATCAGCCAGTGCGCGATGCGGCGTAACAACTCGGCCTGAGGCCCGCCGCCCTGGTGACCACGTGACCACAGCCAGATCTGGTCCGACAGCAAGAGCGCTGTCCGCCCTTGACCGACGCGATTCAGCGCCAGCAGCGGCTGGCCGTCGGGCGTGCGCATCAGCACCTCGCCGTCGATCGGCCCAGGCTGGACACGCTGATACCAGGATCCCCAACTCGGCGTCTTGTCGCCAGTATCTGGCGGATTGGCGCCGGCAAGGCCTTCGGTGACCGGGTGGCGCTGGCCGAGATCGGAGACGTATGGCCGGAACTCGCCGCTGACGACCGCGTTGCCGCGCGCCGGGCCGCCCGGCAGCACCGATCCCAGGGGCGTTGAGGCCAGGGACGTCCCGCCGGTGAACTCCGGCCCGACGCTCATCAGCAGCGCGCCGCCCTGGCGCACGCGGCTGGCAATGTTGCCCAGGTAGGGGATTGGCAGCAGGCCGCGGTTCTGGAACCGGTCCAGGATGATCAGGTCAAATTCGCCGATTTTGTCGACGAACAGCTCCCGCACCGGGAAGGCGATTAGTGCGAGTTCGTTCAGGGGCGTGCGGTCGTCCTTCTCCGGCGGCCGCAGGATGGTGAAGTGCACCAGATCGACCGATGGATCGGCCTTCAGCAACCGCCGCCAGGTGCGCTCGCCCTGGTGCGGTTCGCCGGAGATCAGCAGCACGCGCAGCCGGTCGCGCACGCCGTTAACTTCCACCACCGCGCGATTGTTCAGCTGCGAGACCTCGCCGGCCAGCGGGCTGGCGGTCAGCTCAATCACCGTGGGTCCAGCCCGGGTAATCGGCACATCGATGCGCTGTTCAACGCCGACCGGGATGCTGTCGGTGACAAAGACCTGGCCGTCGCGTCGCGCCGTCAGCGTCGCCGGGCCGCCGCGGCCATTAGTCCCTAGATCATCGACCGCCACGCGCAGCGTGACGGATCGGCCGACGATGCCATAGCCGGGTGCCTCGATCACGCGCAGGCGCCGGTCGGTCTCCTCGCCCTTGCCGGCCAGCAGCAGGTTCAACGGTGCGCCGCCCGGCGCTGTCTTCGGCAGGTCGTGCAGTTGGCCGTCAGTGATGGCAATGGTGCCGGCCAGGCGCGAACGGGGAATATCGGCGAGAGCCTTGTCGATGGCCGTGAACATCCGCGTGCCGGCATTGCCGCCTTCGGGCACGGTAATCGTGCGCAACTCCAGGTCGCGTAGCTTGGCTGCCTCGGCCTCGATGTCCTGCCGCGCCTTGTCGGCCAGGGCGCTGCGGTCACCAACCTGCATGGAGGCCGACTGGTCGACCACCAGCAAGCCGATATCGCGCAGCGACTGGCGCGTTTCCTGCACAACGCGCGGGCCCATCAGCCACAACAGCAAGACGGCGAAGCCGCCAAGGCGCAGCCAGGTGCCACGGCCGCGCCGCCAGAAGCCGAGGGCCACCACAGCGGTGCAAAGCACCCCCAGCGTGATCAGGACCCAGAACGGCAGCAGCGGGTCGAAACGGATGGCGGCGATGACCTGTTCGGGCTGCATTCTATTGCCCCAGCCGCTGCAGGATCGCCGGCACGTGCACCTGATCGCCCTTATAGTTGCCGGTCAGCGCATACATCACGAGATTGACCCCGAAGCGGTAGGCCAGCGTGCGCTGGCGCGCACCGCCCGGCATGACGGCATAGGGGTTGATGCCGTCCGCATTGATCGCCCAGGCCGCTCCCCAGTCATTGCCGCCGATGATCACCGGACTGACGCTGTCATTGGCTCTGTCCTGGTCGCGCTGCGCCCAGACCGCGTCGCCGGTGAAGCGTCCGGGAAAATCGGTCAGCAGATAGAATGATCGCGCCAGCACGTGGTCGATGGTCAGCGGTGCCAGCGGGGGAATGATCAGACCGCGTGTGGCGCGTTTCAGCGCCTCATCCGCGCCGGGGTTGAAGCCGGCACCGGAGCCCGAGTTGCGTGTATCGATCAGGATGATGCCGCCGCGGCTCATGTAGTCGTTCAGCGCCGCCACCTGCTCCGCCGTCGGCGGTTGGGCTGAAGCGGTGATCGGCCAGTACAGCAGCGGGTAGACGCTCAAATCGTTCTGGCCCGGCTGCACTGCATCCGGCTTGAACAGCGTCGCAGCGGTGCGCCGGTTGACGTATTCCGACAGGCCTTCCAGCCCAGACCGCGCAATCCCGTCCACCTGGCTGTCGCCGGAGACGATGTAGGCCAGCCGTGTGTCAATGGCGGGGTTACCGCCCTGGTCCAACGCCAGCGCCGGATGGGCGAGCAGTAGCAGCGCGGCCACCGCAGCGGCGATCCGGGCACGCAGCAGGCCACGCAGCGCCAGCGAGATCACCATGTCTGCCACCAGCAGCAGAATTGCCAGTGCCACGAGCGGTGGGCCGAGGGCACGCTCTTTGGCGGCACCCTGCATGGTTTCCAGGGTCGCACCTGGTATCGGCGGCGAGAGCTCCGGTACGGGCAGCACCGTGCTGAGGTTCAGCGCCCGCCGACCGTTCTCCGGCCCGTAGAGGCCCGGCGGATGCGCCGGGGACACCGGCGTCTTGCCAAAGGCGTCGCCACGCAGCCCCGTGGCGGCCGGCGGCGGGTCACCGAGCAGGCCAAAGCCGTCCAGTGTCTGCGCGGGCGCAAGCGTTGCAGCGTCCTCGGTCGAAGCGACGCCGGCAGATAACGACACCAACCGGCGCAGCATGTCCACGAACAGGCCGGACAGTGGCAGGTTCGACCAGTCGGCATTGGCGGTGACGTGGAACAGCACGACGCGGCCGGCGCCCAGCGGCGTCTCGGTGACCAAAGGCGTACCGTCGGCTAGCGAAGCCCAGGTGTGGGCCGCCAGATCCGCTGTCGGTTCGGCGAGTACCTGCCGCGTCACCCTGACTTCCTCGGGCACCGGCATGCCCTCGAACGGCGATATGGTCGGAAACGGCGCAAGGCCGGCCGGTTGGCTCCAGGACATGGCGCCGCCGAGCTGGCGGTCGCCGGCGAGCAGCCGGACCGGGAGCAACGTGTCAGTATCGTTGCCGGCTTCCTCGGCTGTACGTGGGCCGGCAAAGCGGATCAGCAGACCCCCTTTACGCACCCAGTCGGTCAGCGCCTCGCGTTCCGGCCCCGCCGGTAGCGGCCGATCGGCCAGGACCAAGACTGACAGGTCCCGCTTCAACAGCGTCGCCGCGTCGCCGGCGCGCAGTTCCGCGTAGGGGTCCAGGGCGCGACGGACGAAATACAGCGCGCCAGCGAACGGTGTTTCGGCGGAGGAGAGGTCGCCCGCCAGCAGCCCGACCGGGCGCCTGCGCCATCGCTCATCCAGCAGCACCACCGAACCAGCGTTTGGTGGGCCTTCCAGCACCAGCCGGGCCAGGCGGTTGCGCAGTTCTGGAGGCAGCGAGATCGCGCCCGAAGCGATCGTTGCGCCGGCGGGCACATTGATCGTGGTTCGTGCCAGGGTCCGGCCGTCGCCGCTTTGCGCCAGTACAACTGCGGCGGCGGGCGTTGCGCGCGGCGCCTGCGCCAGCCGGGCGATCAGGCGGTCAGCCTCGGGCGTCGGCGGCAGCAGGAGTGGTGGTGGTACGGCGTCGCAACAGACCTCCGTGACGGCACCGGCATCCGTCAGGGCCTGCGCAAAGGCGGCGAAGTCGGGGCCATCCGTCAAACCATCCGGAACGTAGATGATCGACGTCCCGGGCTTCTGGCCCCAGGCTTTGATCGCCGCGGCAGCGGCGGCGCGATCTGGCGGCCAGGGCTGTGGCTGCAGTCCGGCGAGTCGGGCCCTCAGGTCGGCGACAGGCATCTCAGCCGACACCGCCGGGCGGCCGCCGTTTCCGTCCGCCGCGGTCATCAGCAGCGCCGCCTTCCGCCCCGCCCGTTCCGCCCGGTCGAGCAGGGCGGCCGCTGCCTCCTTGCGGCGCACCCAATCGCTTGCCGAGGCCCAGCCATTGTCCATCACCAGCAGCACCGGTCCGCTGCCGGTGAGCGCCGAACCCGCATCCAAAACCGGCCGGGCCAAGGCGACGATGACCAGGGCTGCGGCGGTCAAGCGCAGCGCCATCAGCCACCACGGCGTCCGAGCGGGCGTTTCCTCGGTCGCGTTCAGGCCCAGCAGGAAACGGATTGCGGGAAAGTCTTCGGACCGCGGAGCCGGCGGCGTGACGCGCAGCAACCACCAAAGGATCGGCAGGCCTATTAGTCCCAGCAGAACCCAAGGGGCGGCAAAGATCATCGTGGCGCCAGTGCTGCGTACAAGGCGAGCAGTGCCGTTTCCGGCGGCTGGTCGGTGTGGTGAATGGTAAAGCCGAATCCGACGGTGGCGCAGAGCCGGGCAATTTCTTCCTGCTGCGCCTGCAGGCGCTGTCCATAGGCGTCACGCACGGACTCGACGCGTGGAATGAGCGTGTCACCGTCCTTCTCCACGCCGCGGAAGCGGATACGGCCCTGGTACGGCAGCACCGCCTCAGCCGGGTCGAGGATCTGCATCAGGTGGCCGGTCACTGGCACAGCGGCGAAGCGGCCCAGCAGGCCGCGGATCTGCTCGGGTGGCGAGAAGAAGTCGCTGAACAATACTACGGTGCCGTGGCGCGGCAGGCGGACCTGCGGCGGCAGGCCCTGCTCGTCTGACAAGCGCGGCAGTTCGGCAGCGATGCGCTCAAGCCCGGCGCGGTGACCGACCGGGCGCGCGTCCGGCTGCATCAGCATCACGCGCTCCCCACCGCGCAGCAGCAGTGAGCTGAGCGCCAGCAGCAGCAACTCGGCGCGTTGCTGCTTGTCGATTGGCACCGCGCGGGAGCGCCAGCGCATCGAGGCGGAGCCATCGCGCCAGAGGGAAACCGTCTGCGCGGCCTCCCATTCGGTCTCGCGGATGAACCAGCCGCCGGGGCCGATGCGGCCGGATTTCGCAGATTGACGCCAGTCGACGCGGGCCACCGCGTCGCCCTGGACGAAGTGGCGGAACTGCCAGAAGCTGTCGCCCTGTCCCACACGCCGCCGCCCATGCACGCCCTGGGCCACAGTAGAGGCAACCCGTTCCGCTGCCACAAGCAGGGGCGGGAGGCGGGCGCCAAGGGCTTCCGCCTGGAGTGTGTCTGGGGGCGTCACCGGCATCGGCTGGACCTGAGCGGGCGGGAGCCGGACACTTCCGTCATGGGGCGCGCAGGTGCACAAGCGCCAGCGCCTGGTTCGAACGGCTCAACCTGTTTCCGCGGCATGGTTCGCCTCGGCACGCCCTCGGGCACTTGCTCCGCGGCTGTGTGCCCCCAGGAACGCTGTGCAACGTCCGGTCGGCCGGACACGTCGTGCCATGACGAGGAGGTTGGCCGCTCGCCTCTCTCCGGCCGTTGCCCGCTATCCAAGGTGCCCCACCAGCCGGTCGATGACATCCGTCAGCACGACACCATCCGCCCTCGCCGAAAAACTCAACGCCATCCGGTGCCGCAGCACCGGCCGTGCCAAAGCCGCCACATCGTCGATGCTCGGCGCCAGCCGCCCGTCCAGCAAGGCGCGGGCCCGGCAGGCGAGCATCAGCGCCTGCGCGGCGCGGGGGCCCGGTCCCCACGCAACGTGCTGCTTCACAATGTCGTCCTGCGCCGTCTCCGGGCGGCAGCCGCGGACCAGGGACAGGATTGCCTCAAGCACGCTCTCCCCCACGGGCAGTCGGCGTACCAGCGCCTGTGCGCCCATCAATTCCTCGGCGGTCATCGCCTGCACGGGCTTTGCGTCCGTGGCGCCCGTGGTCGCCAGCAACATGGTCCGCTCAGCATCAAGATCCGGGTAGCTGACCGTCACCTCCAGCAGGAAGCGATCCAGCTGCGCTTCGGGCAGCGGGTACGTACCTTCCTGCTCGATCGGGTTCTGTGTCGCCAGCACGTGGAACGGCCGCGGCAGCGGGTGCTCCACGCCGCTGACTGCCACCCGCTGCTCCTGCATCGCCTGCAGCAGCGCTGACTGCGTCCGGGGGCTGGCGCGGTTGATCTCGTCGGCCATCAGTAATTGGCAGAAGACCGGCCCCGGGACGAACCGGAAGCTGCGGCGGCCTTCGGTCTCGTCCAGCACCTCACTGCCAACAATATCCGCCGGCATCAGGTCCGGGGTGAACTGGATGCGCTTGGTCGCCAGTCCCATCACCACGCCTAGCGTCTCCACCAGGCGGCTCTTGCCAAGGCCTGGCACACCGACCAGCAGCACGTGCCCGCCCGAGAGCAGGGTGATCAAGGTTTGGTCAACCACCTCATTCTGGCCGAAAATCACTTGGCCGATCGCGGCCCGCACCCGAACGACGCGGTCGCTCAGCGCCTCCGTTGCCGTCAGGATTGCATTGGGATCGTCCAGACCGGCGGCTGACCGGTCGAAAACGGAATGTGGCGCGCCAGCCATACCACCTGACATACGGACCCGGCCTCTTTGTCTGTCTCGGAACCCTTCATATAGGCTCTTTTGCCGAAGGGGGGATGCTTCCTATATCGCACTCCCAGGACGAAAGTGCGGTTCCAGTGGAGACGGTCCTGTGAGCGAAGCCGGAATGCCTTATCAAGTGGCGGGATCCACTCGTCCGGGGGGAGGAATGGACGCAAGTTTGGCGCGATGTTCAGCCAAGACCGGTCAGCCGAGGGCCGGCCGAATGCGTGTGCCTGTGGAGTGCGGCGATCTGCCGTTCCTCATTAAGCGTGATGGCACCTGGTTGTACCGCGGCACTCCGATCAATCGGAAGGAGATGGTCTGCCTGTTCGCCTCGGTGCTGAAGCGCGAGGACGACGGGAGTTGGTGGTTGCAGACGCCGGCCGAACGCGGCCGCATCCAGGTAGAGGATGCACCGTTCGTCGCCGTTGAGCTGGAGTGGAGTGGCGAGGGGCGGGACCAGGTGCTGTCCTTCCGCACCAACGTCGATCAGGTGATCACCGCTGGTGCCAAACACCCGATCCGCATCGCCCACGACATCCTGACCTGCGAGCCCACGCCCTATATCCTGGTTCGCCCGGGCGATGGGCATCTTGGCATCGAGGCCCGCATCAACCGGGCAACATACTATGAACTCGTGGCGCTGGCTGAACCGCGCTGGATTGGCGCCCGCCATGTTCTCGGCGTCTGGAGCCAGGGGCAGTTCTTCTCGCTCGGCGACATGCCGTCCAATGATACGTGACCGCTGATGAGTTGCGGACGCGGCTGGCGCGGGTCGCCGCGTGGCCGCCCGATCCAGGAGCGGAACACGGGGATGATATCCGCGCCGCGCTGCAGCGTCCGCTGACACCTGCTGCCGTATTGGTGCCGATTGTCTTGGGCGAGATGCCCGGCGTACTGCTGACCAAGCGCACATCGCATCTAAAGGCGCATGCAGGCCAGGTCAGCTTTCCCGGTGGCCGCATCGACCCGGAGGATAATGGGCCGGAAGACGCGGCCCTGCGCGAGGCATGGGAGGAGATCGGGCTGCACCGACAGTCGGTCGAAATCCTTGGCCGTTTGGCTGACTACGCCACCGGCACCGGCTACCGGATCACGCCGATCCTCAGCATCCTGCCGCCGGGCCTGACCTATCAACCTTCCGAGGACGAGGTCGAGGCGGTTTTCGAGCTGCCGATGACCGTGCTGCTCGACCCTGAGGCACCCCGGCGCCAACGCCAACATGTGAGGGGCGAATGGCGCGAATACTGGGTCTGGCCACATCCTGATCATTATATCTGGGGTGCGACCGCGGCGATCCTGGTGCATCTCGCCCAGAGGCTGCGACAAGGGAGACCATGATGAGACGCTATGGCCTGGCCGCCTTGTTTGGCCTATTGGCGCTGCCCGCGTATGCCCAGACCCAGATCGATTCGATCAGCACGACGTTCCGGTGGCTGGGTCCAAACGATAAAATAGTCGTCGAGCGCTACGACGACCCGAGGGTGCAGAACGTGTCCTGCTATCTGTCGCGCGCCGAAACCGGTGGCATCAAGGGCGGGCTTGGCTTTGCCGAAGACCCAAGTCGGTTCTCCGTAGCGTGCCGCGGTGTCGGGCCAATCACGCTGCCGGACAAGATGCCAAAGCGGGAAGTGATGGGTGCCGCGCAGGCGTCGCTGTTCTTCAAGGCGTTCCAGATCCATCGTGCTTATGACGAGGAGAAGAAGGTATTGGTCTACACGGTGATCAGCACCAAGCTGATCAACGGCTCGCCGTTCAACAGCATCAGTGTGGTGCCGCTGGAGCGGTGAGCGATGACTGCCGGTGTTGTGATCGACTGGCTGTGCCGTAGCGCCTCAGGTGCGGCCGTCCGGCGGTAGTTCGTTCATCTGCCGCTGCGACATTTATCCGATGCCGCGGTCCCGCGGCATCGGCGCCGGCTGTACGGACATTCGAACTTGCCGCAAACGTTTGACCGGTCATCCCGGCGGTGTGGGGATGCACGCCATGGTGTCATGACGGATGTAGGACCAATACGTGACTTGTTGTGCAACGATCGCCTGGACGATCGTGCTGATCGGTGCATCCCCCGGCCTGTACCGGCCGGGGCAGACGGTTGCGGATCAGGCTACGTCAGCATCCGGGGACGGATGGTCCGAAGGGCAATCGGCGGCTGGAATGAGACACCGCCTGCCATCAACACGCGAACTCACTCCACCTCCTCGACCGCGCGCGCCGCGGTATCCAGTGCTGCCGTGACTGCGCGGATCTGCTCCGCACTGGCGTCAAGACCTTCCAACCGCAGGCGCACCGCGGCCATCAGGTTGTCCATCGCGCGCAGCACCTGCGGCGGCGGCCCATGACGTACCGCGGCGCCGCTGTCCATCCGCCGCTGAATGGAGTCGAGCACCGGACGGGCGTCGTCCAGTGCCGCGTGACCATCATTGGTCAGGGTATAGAGTTTCCGTCCGCCGCGCTCCTCGGTGACGGCGGCGTGGCCGAGTTCCTCCAGCAGCGTCAGCGTCGGGTAGACGACGCCGGGGCTGGGGCTGTAGCCGCCGCCCACACGATCCGCCAATGCCTTGATGATCTCATAGCCATGGCGCGGCCGCTCCGACAGCAGCAACATGATGATCAGGCGCAAGTCGCCGTTGTCGAACATGCGACCGCGCCCCCGCCCACGTCCCGTGCCGAAGCCGCCGCCTCGGCCGCAGCTGCCCCGGCCGCAGTCGAAACACTCCCAGCCCCGTCCTTCGAGAATATCGGGCATCAGCCGCGGCGGCATGGAGCGCTTCTCCCATACATGTGTGGCATCAGAGCCGTACGCGCGGCCCGTGTCAGCCGAGCTTGATACGCTCGTCTGTCAGGAACGCGTAAGGCGGCACTGGCAGGTTCAGCGGCGCCGGGCCTTTGCGGATGCGCCCGGATGTGTCGTACTGGCTGCCGTGGCACGCGCAGAACCACCCGCCGAAGTCACCGCGGGACTCCGATGGCTTGCTACCGCCAGGCACGCAGCCAAGGTGGGTGCAGACGGCGCTGGTGACCAGCCATTGCTCATGGCCGGCCTTGACCCGAGCAGCATCAGTCTGCGGGTCGCGCAGGGTCGAGACTGCGACGGACTGTGCTTCCTTGATCTCCTCGGGCGTGCGGTGGCGCACGAAGACAGGCGCGCCGCGCCAAAGAACGACGATGCCTGTGCCCTCGGCGATCGGTGCAAGGTCGACCTCGATTGTGGCGAGGGCAAGCGTGTCTTTGGACGGAGCGAGGCTGTCAACCAGTGGCCAGGCAAGTGCGCCAATGCCAATGGCAGCCCCGCTGGTAGCGAGCAGCTTGAGCGTATCGCGGCGAAACGGCAGCGCCTCATCCCGATCGGGAGGCAGCGCGTCCGGCGTGATTGCAGTCATGGGTAGGTCCGAATGTCTGGAACTCGCTGCGGCCGCGCAGCGGGCAGGGATTGGGAACAGCTT
The DNA here is from genome assembly GCA_018240405.1 of Pseudomonadota bacterium. Lineage (GTDB taxonomy): Bacteria > Pseudomonadota > Alphaproteobacteria > Acetobacterales > Acetobacteraceae > Rhodopila. The sequence goes on along the minus strand of JAFEFW010000615.1, from coordinate 73,670 downwards.
GCCGCACAGCCGCGGACCGAACCCGCGTCAGCAGGAATGGCGCGGGTCGATCCATCGCTACGATATATCTTGACCTATCGAACGCCAACCGGTTTCTTGACCGTCGAGAGCCCTGGCCGTCGTTGTCAGCTTTGCGCCGCAGGTTTATCCCTTACGAAAACACAGGACATGTGCCGTGATAACCAACGCCATCCTGTCGGACCTCGTTGCCGAAATTCATGCCACGCTCGGCCCGGCCGTCGCCAATATCAGCGTCACCAGAGCCGTCGCTGGCATGTACTTTACCGGCGTTGCCCTCGACAACGGTACAGCCGGCGTCTGCCACACCCCTGCTCGGACCGAAATCCACGACGCGTGCTGCCATACCGTCTTCGACCCGGTGCTGGCGCCTGGCACACTCCGCGGTCGGCGCGCGACGGAGCTGCTGGAGCACGTGATGTCGCCCAACGCGATGCACCGTGCCCTGGCGATCGCCACGCTGAATGCGCTTGCCGATGCCTGCTGGAAGCGTCAGCCGCACGCAGACGTCGTGTTGCGGGAGGATGTGGATGCGTTTGACGCCGCGGCGATCCGGCCCGGTGAACGTGTCGCGCTGGTCGGCGCGTTTATTCCGTTCCTACGTGCACTGAAAGCAATGAAGCAGGACTACACCGTGCTGGAACTGAACCCGGCGATGCTGAAGCCGGAGGAACTGCCGCGCTACCGTCCGACGGCAGCGGCGGTAGATGTGCTGCCGCACGCGGATGTCGTGCTGATTACCGGCAGTACCCTCGTGAACGGCACTGCCGATGCGCTGCTCTCCCTGCCGCGGGCTGATGCGCGTGTTGTGGTCGTTGGTCCCACGGTTGGCATGGCGCCGGACGCATTTCTGCGTCGCGGCGTCGACATCATGGGCGGTATCCGCGTCACGGCACCGGACATGCTGCTGGACGTGCTGGCCGAGGGCGGGTCCGGCCAGCACTTCTTCGGCCGGTCCGCGCAGCGGGTCGTGTTGGTGCGCCGTCCGGTCACACCTGCCGTCGCAGCCTGAACCGAGGAACTCGGCGTCGGCGTTCTCAGCCGCTGCCTGCTGAATACGCTGCGCGAACGTAGCAGACGTACGGATCTGGAACATGCCGCAATGTCGTACGGAGCAGGTGGCCCGTGGAATTTGCTGCGTGAGCAAAATGCTATCAGCTTTGAAGGGTCGGCTTTTCTCGCTGTATCGAATGACTATACCGTTGCGGTATGACGTTTCACCTAACTCCTGAGGAGTGGGAGGCCGTGCGGCTGACCTTGGCCGTTGCCGCTCGGGCCGTCGGCGTCGGCCTGCCGCTGGCCATCGTGGTCGCTTGGATACTTGCCCGTATGCAGTTCCCGGGGAAGGCCGCACTAAATGCATTGGTACACCTGCCGCTGGTGCTGCCGCCGGTTGTTACCGGCTGGCTGTTGCTGGTGCTGTTCGGCGTCCGCGGCCCCCTGGGTTCGATCCTGTATGAGTGGTTTGGCATCCGTCTGGTCTTCACCACCGCCGGTGCGGCACTGGCCTGCGCGGTGATGACCTTCCCGATCATGATCCGCTCCATCCGTCTCTCGCTTGAGGCGGTGGACCCGAAGCTGGAGCACGCGGCACGTACCCTCGGTGCCGGACGCTGGGACCGGATGATCAACGTGACCCTGCCCCTGGCTTCGCCGGGCATTCTGGTCGGCGGGATCGTCGCCTACGCCACCTGCCTCGGTGAGTTCGGCGCCGTCATCACCTTTGCCGCAAACATTCCGGGCCAGACTCAGACGCTGCCACTGGCGATCTACAGCGCGCTGCAGGTTCCGGGTGGCGAACAAAAGGCGGCGCAGCTGTCGATCGTTTCGCTGATGCTCGCTCTCGCCGGTCTGCTGCTCTCGGAATGGTTCAATAAACGACTGAACCGGTGGATCGGCCGATGACCGCGGTTATGCTCATTGTATCGGCCAGGCATCGTGTATCTCCACACGAGCCGTGACATGCGGTAGTTACACAAGGGCCAATGGGCGTTGTCATTTGCGCAAGGCAACAGTGTGCACGGCGGCCGGCGTCAATGTCCTGGTTCAGGTCGGCGCCTTGCACGGCGCGGCGGTTATATTGCCCTGTTGCCGATGATGCCGTCCTGAACCAGGTCGGCGACCTGCGGCGCCGACAGCCCCAACAATGAGCGCAACACCTCCTCATTATGCTCCCCCAGCGTCGGGCTGGGCCGACGCAGCGGCGGCGAGGTGCCGTCGAGGGCGTAGGGCGGCTTCGGTACCAGATGCGTGCCGGCGTATCGCCGCTCTGCCTGCCGCCAGAAGCCGACGACGCCGAGATGCGAGTCCTCCAGCAACCGATGCGCCGGCGTGACCGGCCCGGCGATGATCCCGGCCCGTTGCAGCGCTGCGGCGGCGTCCTGCGGTGAGCGGGCAGCCGCCCAGGAGACCAGGCCATCGACCCTCAGTCCCATCGCCGCAAGCCGGTTCCAGTCGTCGAGGTCCACCGCCACCCAGGCATCCGAGCCCGCGCAGCGCAGACAGCCGCGCCACGCGCGATCCGCGCGGCGGCTGCCGGTGCGCGGCGGTGGCTCGCCGGTTGCTGATTGTGCGATGATGCCGTCGGCTGCGAGTTGGAACAGGCACTCCACCTGCGACAGGTCGATTGTGGTCCCGCCAGTGCGCTCGCGGCCGTATAGTGCGATCAGCGTCGCCACCGCGGCGTAGATGCCGGCGACCGGGTCACCATAGGCGGTGTGCTGCATGGTCGGCGGCCAATGTGCCTCGCCCTGCAGGAACGGCATTCCGGCCGCCTGTTCCGTCGTCGATCCGGAAGCACGAAAGCCGGACCACGGCCCAACGCTGCCAAAGGCGCCCATCGAGATGTAGACCAGACGCGGATTGACCGCGGCCATCGCTTCCGGCCCGAAGCCGAGGCGGGTCAGTACGCCAGGGGCGTAGTTCTCGATCAGGACGTCGCAGCCGGCGGCGAGGCGGCGCAGCAGATCCGCGCCGTCCGGCTTTGTCAGGTCGAGCGCGATGCCGCGCTTGTTGCGATTAACCGCGTTAAAGTTGGCGCGCAGTTCGTATGGCGGCGGATCGCCAGCCTCCAGGGCGTTCCAGCCGCGCCACCAGTCGATGTGCGCACAGCCCTCAACTTTGACAACTTCGGCACCGAGGTCGGCGTAGTGCCGCCCGGTCAACGGACCGGACCAGCCCATCGACAGGTCGAGGACGCGCAGCCCCGCAAGTGGACCCTTGCCCAAGGGGTCCGGCCCGTTCCACGCGGTGCCGGCACCGGGGCCGCGTGGATGCAGGCGGAACGGCATCGCCGGCCCCTCAAAGCCGTCGAACCGCGCGAAACTGCCGCGTTCGCGCCAGTGTGGCGTGTCGAGCAGGCCCTGCATGTCCGGCACCGGCGCCAGTGGGATTCGCCGGCGCTGACCTTCCTCCAGCAGGTATGTCGTCGTGTATTGCTTCAGGGCTGGGGCCAGAATCTCGTCCAGGATTTCGCACGCCGCCAGGCGTTGGTCGGTGGTGGCGAAGCGCGGGTCTTCCGCCACCTCCGGCAGGCCGATCATCCGGCACAGTTCCTGCCACTGCAGCGGCGTCAGCGCAGTGACGCCAATCCAGCCGTCGGCGGAGGGAAATATGGTCTGCGGGTAGACCGGCATATAACGGTTGACGCCCCGCCGCTGCGAGGCTGGGCCGCCCTTGAAAAACCCGGGTCCAGCATGTTCGGCGAAGCATAGATGTGCCTCCAGCACATTGGTTTCGACCCGATCCACCGGGTGCCCCGCACGGCGGCCGATCAGCGCCGACAGCGCGGCGATCAGGCCGGTGGCGCCCGCGACGATTTGAGGTGCATGGCCCTGCGGCAGGATCGGCGGGCCGTCCTTTTCACCGATGGCGTAGGCGACGCCGGTCATCGCCTGGATCACGCCGTCGGTGGCGGACCAGCCGGCGTAGGGTCCGTGTGGCCCGAACCAAGTCAGCGCCAACAGCAGCGGGCGTGGCGACATGCCGGCGGCCAGCGTTTCGGCCGCCGCCACCTCGGCGCTGGTCTGGCCCGCGATGATGAGGTTCACTCGGGTGTCTGGAGGCGCGGCGCCCGTTTCCTTGCCGGCATCCAGCCAGGCGGCATAGGCATCGGTGGCAACGCTGCCGTAGCCGATGCCGCGATTGTCCGGGAGGTAGGCCTGAATGACGCGCGCGCCGTGCGCGGCAAACAATTTGCCGCAATAACGGGTGGCGATGTCGCCGGACGTTTCCAGAACGACCAGATCGGACAGGGGCGCTGTGGTCATGCGTGGGTCTCCTGCAGCAGGTGACAGGCGGCGATATGGCCGTCCGCAACGGCGTGCGGCGGCGGTACCGACGCCGGACAGGCGGCGAAGGCGTGCGGACAGCGCGGATGGAAGGCGCAGCCGGACGGCGGGTGCAGCGCGCTGGCGATTTCTCCGGCCGCAGCGGCCTCGCTGAGGACATGGTCCGGATCGGGTAGCGGCACCGCGGCGAGCAGCGCCTGCGTGTAAGGGTGCCGCGGATCGGCAAACACCGGGCCTGTCGGGCCTGCCTCGGCAACGCGGCCAAGGTAGATCACCGCCACCGAACTGCTGAAATGCTGCACCAGTGCGAGGTCATGCGCGATGATCAGGTAGGTCAGCCCATACTCATCCTGGATGTCCTGCAGCAGGTTCAGCACCTGCGCCCGGATTGATACGTCCAGCGCCGATACAGGTTCGTCCAGCACCATCAATTCCGGCCGCGGCGCCAGTGCGCGGGCAATGGCAATGCGCTGGCGCTGGCCGCCGGAGAACTCGTGTGGATACAGCCGCGCTGCGGCGGCGGGCAGACCGACGATGTCCAGGACTTCGGCGATCCGCTTGTCCAGCGCCGCGCGGCCAGGACGTTCATGGGCCAGGATCGGTTCGGCAATGATGCGGCCGACGCGCAGGCGCGGATTGAGCGAGGCATAGGGGTCCTGGAACACCGCCTGCACCCGCCGCCGGTACGCCTTCAACGCCAGGCGGGGCATCGTCGCGATATCCTGACCTTCGAACCGGATGGCGCCGCCGGAGGGCCGTTCCAGCAGCAGGACCATCTTGGCAATCGTCGTCTTACCGCACCCTGATTCTCCGACCAGCGCCAGCGTACCGCGCTTCGGCAGGCTGAATGACACGCCCTCGACCGCGCGTACGGTGCCACGGCTGGTGCGGTAGTGCTTGGTGATGGCATCCGCTTCCAGCATTACGCCGCCAGCTTCCAGCAGGCCGCGCTGTGGCCGTTGCCGAGATCCACCACCGGCGGCGGTTCGGCACAGCGGTCCATGCGATGCGGGCAGCGCGCCGCGAACCGGCATCCCTCCGGCGGGTCGATCAGGCTTGGCGGCTGGCCGGGAATCGCCGTCAGACGTCGCTCCGTCGCGTGCAGGCGAGGAATCGCCGCCAGCAACGCCTGCGTGTATGGGTGAGCAGGAGCCTTGTAGATCGCCCGCACCGGCGCGGTCTCCACGATCTGCCCGGCGTACATCACTGCGATCCGGTGGCACAGGCTGGCGGCAACGCCTAGGTCATGCGTAATCAGCACGATGCCAAGTCCAGCGTCCTGTTGAATCCGCTTCAGGAGCGAGATGATTTGCACCTGGATCGTCACGTCGAGTGCCGTGGTCGGCTCATCGGCGATCAGCAGGCGCGGCGTGCAGCCGATTGCCATCGCCGCGACAATGCGCTGCCGCTGGCCGCCGGAAAACTGATGCGGGTAGTCGCCCAGGCGCTGCTCCGGCGACGGAATCCGCACGCGCTTCAGCACGTCGATGACCTGGGATCGCAGCACCGCGCCGCTGGCGATGTCGTGATAGCGCAACGGCGCCGCGACCTGATCGCCGATGGAGAACACCGGGTTCAGTGACGTCATCGGGTCCTGCATGATCATTGCGATCCGCCGTCCGCGGATGTCGCGGGCCATATCGGCTTCGGTCAGCGCCGTCAGGTCCTGGCCATCCAGCCTGATCGATCCGCCTTCGATCCGGCCGGCGCCGCGCGGCAGCAGGCGCAGCAGCGACAGCCCGGTCATCGTTTTGCCGGACCCTGACTCGCCGACGAGACCCAGTGTTTCAGCTTCGGCGACATGCAGGGAGACGCCATCGACAGCGCGCAGCACGCCGCGGCGCAGGTGCAGATAGGTCCGCAGTTGCTCGACCTGCAGCAGCATCAGAGTTGCCGCAGTCGCGGATCGAGGCGGTCGCGTAACCAGTCGCCGAGGATGTTGGCCGACCGGCAGGTCAGCATGATGGCGATTCCCGGCATGGTGATCAGCCACCACGCGCTGGTGATGTACTGCCGCGCATCGGCCAGCATCAGGCCCCAGGAGATGTCGGGCTGCTGAATGCCAAGGCCGAGGAACGACAGCGATGCCTCGAACAGGATCACCTGCCCGACCTGCAACGTGGCCAGGATGATCAGCGTGTTGAAGATGTTTGGTAGCAAATGCCGCACCAGGATGGTCGGCGTGCCGACACCGGCCACACGGGCGAAATTCACGTAGTCGCGGCCTTTCAGAGTCATCACCTCGCCGCGGATGATGCGGGCATACCACGCCCAGTAGGTCAGCACGATGACGACGATGACAGTGGTCAGGCCTGGTTCCATCGCCGCCGCCAGGATCAGTGCCAGTGCGATGGACGGGATCGACTGCTGGATCTCGATCAGGCGCATGAGTACGGCATCGACGATGCCACCGAAATAACCGGCCGCCATGCCAGCGAGGGCGCCGATGCAGCCGGAGAACAGGATGGCGTAGGCGCACACGATGGCAGAGATCTGCGATCCGGCCAGGATGCGCGACAGGATGTCGCGGCCCATGTTGTCGGTGCCCAGCAGGTGCGCGGCGCTGCCCTTGGCGGCCCAGAACGGCGGACGGAACGCGTCCGCAAGATTTAGCCCGTTTGGATCGTCTGGCAGGATGTCCTCGCCGCCCACGGCGCATACCAGCACAATGGTAAGTACCAGGAACGCCAGCCACGGCGCGCCGCGAAGCCACGCCGGCAGGCGGCGCCTAGCGATCGGCTCTGATACGGGGATCGACAATGCCATACGCGAGGTCAACCAGAAGATTTGAGAGAACGAACAGAATCGAGGTGAACAGCACACCGGCCTGCACCACCGGGAAGTCGCGGCTGAACACCGCCTCCACCACGGTACGGCCGACGCCGGGCCAGGCAAAAATCGTCTCCACCACAAACGCCCCGCCGAGCATCGCGGCAAAATAGACGCCAAGCATCGTCAGCAGAGGGACAGCGGCGTTGCGCAGGGCGTATTTCCAGACAATCCAGTGCTCTGGCGTGCCCAGCGCGCGCGACAGGCGGATATGGTCGCTGTCCAGCACGTCGCGCATGGCGGAGCGCACAATGCGGGTCTGTGCCGCGACCGGATACCAGCCCAAAGCGATCGCCGGCATGATGATGTGGCTGACGCCGCCGTAGCCAAAGGCCGGCAGCCAGTTCAGTTCGACGGCGAAAAACAGGATCAGCAGCAGCCCGACCCAGAAGGCCGGCATCGCCTGTCCCAGCATGGCGAAGACGCGGCCGAACCGGTCGGTCCAGCCGCCGGGGCGCACGGCCGACAACACGCCTACCGGCACCGCAATGGCAACACTGAAGACCAGTCCGCAGATAGCCAGCTCGATCGTGGCTGGCAGGCGATCGAGGATGAGCTGCAGGGCCGGCATCTGCCAGCGATAGGAGCGCCCAAAGTCACCGCCGAGCGCGTTCCAGGCGAAAATCAGGTACTGGTGCCACAGCGGCAGGTCCAGCCCGAGGTTACGTTTCGTCTCGGCGATCAGCTGCGGGCTGGCATCGTTCGGCAGCAGGATCAGAATCGGATCGCCCGACAAGCGGGCGATCAGGAATATGACGATACTGGCGCCGACGATGCTGACGAGGCCCTGCAACAGGCGATGCAGCAGGAATCGCGGCACTTTACTGTTTCAAGCCAATCTGCTGCAGGTTGCGCCAGAAGCCCGGCGTGGGCCAGGCAATGAAGGTAACGTTGTCACGCCATGCAAACGTCACGACGGGGCGATACGTGGTCAGTCCGCCGGCGACACGATCCCGCTTGATGCGGGCGATCTTGCGGATCAGCGCGTCGCGCTGCTGTGTATCCATTGTCGCCTTTAACTGTTCAATAAGTGCATCCAGCTCCGGGTCGGAATGGACCGAGGTGATGCCCCAGCCGGCGCCGGGCACATAGGTGTGCACATGCCCGGCCCAGGCGGTTCCGGCGTCGCCGGGCAGGCCGTGGCCCCACATGTTGCTGTAGAACCCATCGATATGGCCGGGGCGGTCGCGGCGGCCGAAGGTGATCCAGGCGCCGTATTCCTGGCCCTGCACCTTGCAGCGTATGCCGACGGCCGTGAGGTAGGCGAAGACCGCTTCGCCCATTTCCTTCTGATACGGCTCGCGCGGTGACGTCAGATTGTAACAGGGGATATCAAATCCGCGCGGAAAACCGGCTTCCGTCAACAGGGCGCGGGCCTTCTTCGGATCATAAGGATACGGTTTCAGATCGGGATCGTAGCCGAGTTCGCCTGGACCAACCTCGGCGTAGCGCACGCCCTGGCCGAACAGCACGCCCTTGATGATGGCATCGACATCGACCGCATGGGCCGCCGCCTGCCGGACGCGCACGTCGTGCATCGGCACGTTCTCGTCGATCGCGTCCATTGCGATGTACATGTTGTTCGGGCTGACGTAGCTGGCGACGGTCACGCCGGGCATTTTCTTGAACTCTTCCACCAACGCGGGCGGCACGGCATCGATCCAGTCCACGGCCCCGGTCTTGAAGGCGGCAACGCGTGTCAGGTCCTCAGGGATGATCTTCACCGTCAGATTCTTGACCGTCGGCCGCTGCGTCGGGTTCCAGTAGTCGTCGAACGCCTCCAGCTTCAGGTCTTCCTTGATGGTGCGGGAGACGAATTTCCACGGCCCCGTGCCGATCGGCGTCTTGCCGAACTCCTCGTCGCCGACCTTGTCGAAATAGGCCTTTGACATCGCCCAAAGCTGCAGATTGTCGGCGACGTAAGACCCATCACCTTGTTTGAAATGGATACGGAAATGATACGGATCGACGATCTCGAAGGATTCGACGGACGCCTGCAGGTGGCTCCAGCGTGACACCTTGTTGTCGCGCAGGCGATTATAGGCGAAGGCGAAATCCTCCGCCGTCATCGTGTCACCGGTATGAAACTTCACGCCCTTGCGAAGCACCACGTCGATCACCGGCTTGCCACCGTCGTCCTGCACCGACCAGGATTCAGCCAGCCAGTTCACCTTTTTCAGCGACGGGTCCGGACGGACCAGCTGCTCGTAGATCTGGCCGAAGAAATACTGGTCGACGCCGGCTGCCGATTTGGCGGGGTCCAGCATGGTAGCCTCGGCGGCGAAGGCAATCGTCAGGTTGCCGGTGGCTGGTTTCGGTGTCTGCGCTACCGCCCCGACCGCGCCGGAGGCCAGCAACGCGGCCAGAAGGCTGGCGCGCCAATGCGACATTATGGACGTTCCCAGTGCATCGGGCGGCTGAAGCTGCCGCTTCCGGTTCTGGGCAGCACAACATGGCGGGGAGGGGGCGTCAATTGTCGGCACAGCCGTGGGATCCAGTGGTCAGCAATGCATATCGACCAGGCAACGATGTGCCGGATCGTCCGCGTGCAATCCTGACGACGGCTTATCCGAAGAACTGCCCAAACCAGTCGAGCGTTGCGTCCGGTGCCTCTTCCGCAATGTAATGTCCGGACGCAATCGCCCCGCCTGTAACATCATCGGAACAATATTCCCGCCAGACGGACAGTGCATCGTACCAGGCGCCAATCTTGCCCTTACTGCCCCATAGGACCAGCGTGGGGCAACGCACCTTAATTCCCGCCGCTCGGCTTGCCCGGTCATGCTTCAAGTCAATGGTGGCCGCGGCGCGGTAGTCCTCACACATTCCGCGTATCATATCTGGCTGCCGCACCGCTGCCATATAGTCGGCAAGCGCGTCCGGGTGAAACAGGTCCGGCATCGAGGGATCACGTGCGGTGTGCTGCCGCCACCAATCCTCCGGTGCGCGTGTGATCAGCCATTCCGGGAATGGATGCGGCTGGGCGAACCAGAACCAGTGATAGTAGCCGAGCGCGAAAGCCATGTCAGCGCGCTCAAAATGTTCCAATGTCGGTATGATATCCAGCACCGCAAGCTTTAGCACGCGGTCCGGATTGTCCAATGCGATGCGGTGGGAGAGCCGGGCGCCACGGTCATGCCCGGCCAGATAGAACCTGTCAAATCCGAAATGGTCCATGACAGCCGTCATGTCCTTCGCCATCTCGATTTTGGCGTATGGTGCATGGTCGGATGTCGCCGGCGGCTTCAACGAGAAACCGTAACCTCGTAGGTCCGGACAGATTACGGTGAAGCGTCTTGCCAGTGTCGGCGCCACTCGGTGCCACATTGCATGCGTCTGTGGGTTGCCGTGCAGCAGCAACAGTGGCGGCCCGGCGCCGCCACGGCGCAGGCGGATTGTGCCGCCGGGGACATGTAGGTGTTCCAGCGCGAAGCCTTCGAAGAATCCGCCGACCGACATCGGGCCTACTCCCGTTCATAGGCTTCGATGTTGGACCCCGCGGCAATCAGACGCCAGCCAGGGCTGGCGAACGCCCGTCGCATGCTTGGAAGACAGTTGCGGCTGTCGGAATCCTGTCCGAGCAGGGCCAGGATGACGCGGCTGAATGGCTGCGTCCTGCTACGGATGTCGAGCACGGTGTCCGTCGGCGAGATGATCAGCAGTCGAAGCGTAGCCGGCACTTCGCGGCCGAACGCACCCACAATGCCGACGCCGTCATTGCCGCGAGGCAGCAGCACGATGGTGGCGGCATCTGGCTTGCCGCCCAGGGCGGCGATGGCGCGCGCGGCTGATCGGGCCGGCTGCATTGTCGCGGGGGCAAGCACAAGGCCGGCGATTGCGGCGCATTGAACGGCGCCAACAGCGTAAGGCAGGGCGAGCGGCCAAGCTGCGCGGCCGCGCCCCATAGGCGCGAAGAAAAGCCTTGACCAGGCTGGCTTCGCCGCATGCTGCTGACAGGCCCATGCCGCCAGAAGGGCGATGTACGGCAGCCCGAAACACAAATAGCGCAACTCAATCGGGGTGTTGTTGAACGCCAGTCCCAGGCTCAGCAGCCCGACGGCCGGCGCGATGGCGGCAACCGTGAGCAGACGCAGATTCGGTCCGGCCATCCAGGGGCGCGTCGCCACAATGGCAACCAGGAGGCAGAGCGCCAGCAGTCCAACGCCGCCCGCAATCGCCCCCCGCAATACACCGTCCGCATACAGCGGAAGTCCACCGAACAGACCAGCGACCTGGTACGCGACCAGCCGCGTCAATGCGGCTGTGAGCGAGAAGGACGGAAACTGTCCATGCCGTGCACCGTGCTGCGCGGCAAAGAACCATCCATCCAGTGCCAGGAACGGTGCCGCTCCAGCCAGCAGGCGCCAGTCACGCACCAGCAGACCCAGAGCGGCACCGACGAACACGGAGAGGTAGTTGCAGCTTGTGGCGGCGCCGAACAGCACACCCGCTGCGACTAACGAGGTATTGGTCCGGCGCTTGGTCAGCATCCAGACGCCCCCCAGCGTCAGCGCCTGTGCCAGCGCAAAGCCACGAGCGATAATGCTTGTATAGACGAAGCCGTAGCAGCCTAGCGTCAGCAGCATCGCCGGGATCGGGCGGATGCCGCAGCGGACTGCGATTGCCGAAACGATCACCAGCGCCGCCACCCCGCACAGGATCGAAAACAGCCGCGCTGCGAGCAGTGACGCGCCGACGAATGCCCGCCATATGGATACGGTCCAGAAATACAATGGCGGATGCACGTCGACGCGTCGGAGGTCCGCGGCGACCGTTGCCAGGTCGGCATGCCCCGCCTGCAGCGCTACAACCTCAGCAGCTTGTATCGGCGCTTCCGGCCATTGCGGGCGTGCGGTGCCGCCGGCGAGGAACAGCGTGTACTGCTCATCGTATTCCGGGCTCCGAAGCCACGCCGCCGTGGTCAGCACCACGACTGCAAATGTCAGCACTGCGAGCACGCGGCTCGGCAGCCGGAGGTTAACCATCCGTTAATGCATCTGCCCGCATGGTGGGCGCAGCGTAGTGTCGGAAGATTAATAAATGGTTGCGATTCTCAGGGAGTGCCGGCGAGCTGGTGGGCTTTTGCTTTGGCTGCTGATCTGCATTGTGGCGCCTCTCGCGCCGGCCCAGTCCGCTGACCCCGAAGCGTTGGGCCGGGGTATCAACATCACGGCCTGGTTCCGCTTTCCCGCCAGCCGCGACCCGGCGGCCCTTGCCGCATACCTTTCAGATCAGGCGCTGGCTGACCTGCGCTCCGCGGGATTCGACTTTATCCGCCTCGCTTTCGATCCGGACGTGACCGCCGGTCCGGCGGCCGAAGCCGAGATGATCACGGCGATCCGGCGGATTCACCGCCAGGGGATGAAGGTGATCGTTTCGCCGCATCCGGTGCAGTGGCGCCTGGAAGAGCAGCCGCATCGCTTACGCGCTCTCTGGCGCCACCTCGCGCCGCTGCTGCGGCCGCTGGATCCGACGCGCACCCTGCCGGAGGTGGTGAATGAGCCGGTTTACCCGAACGACGCTGCCGGCTGGGCGGCGCTGCAGCACGCCGTGCTGGTCGATATTCGTGCCGCGCTCCCGGACGTCACGGTCGTGCTGACCGGCAATGACTGGGGCAGCGCCGACGCCTTGCAACGATTGCCGCCGGAGCCTGATCCGAACGTCATCTACAGCTTCCATTTCTACGAACCGCCGGATCTTACCGCATTGGCGGCTTACCGGAGCGACCTGGACCGAGCGGCCCTGGCGCGGCTGCCGTTTCCGGCGAATGACCGGGCTGCCTGCCTGGCCATCGGCCAGACCACCGACCATGCCGCGACCCGTGAGGTGATCCGCTACGACTGCTCCCTGGGTTGGAATGAAGCAACGCTGCGCCGTCCGATCGGGGAGGTGGCTGCATGGGCCCGCGCGCACGGCGTGCGGCTGCTTGCGGGCGAATTCGGGGCTTCGGCCGCGCTAAATCCCGCAGCCCGGATGGCCTGGCTGCGCACTGCACGCACGGCGTTCGAAGCGCAGGGGATTGCCTGGGCACTGTGGGGCTATGACGACATTATGGGCCTGGCCGTCCCACGTCCGCCGCCGCTGCGTCCGGAGCTTGATCCGGCGGTGCTGGCTGCGTTGGGCTTGAGGGCCCGTGACGGAATTCGTTGATGCGCAATGGTCCCGATGGCGAGGGAGCGGCCGAAGAGGATGCTCCGCCTGGGCGCCCCAGCGTGCGTGAGCGTATTTGCTGTGCGGCTGCGGATGTCGCGGCCGAAAAAGAAAGAGCCCCCGGCTTTCACCGGGGGCAAGTATACAGGGAGGCTTCACGTCTGGGAGACGTAGGGGTCAGAGACCCCCTTCCAACGACTGGCGTTGGAACTCTGGTGGCGAGGCCACCGTAACTCGTGAGTTGGATTTAATACCGCATGTGCGAACGCAACCATCGCCGAAATGCGGCAGCGGCTATGCCATATTAGCATGGCTTATCATCAGCCTGTGCGAAAGCGGAATACCTGAGCAGATCACTAGGCTAACACGCCCCAGCGATATCCATTAGAGCATTGATAAAACAGAAAAAACAGAAAACCGAACCCGCGATCCCGCGTGTGCAGCCGGTAACGCTACCGTGACCAGCCTTGCCGATCAGTGTAATTCTGCGAGACGGGCCAGCAGAAAGTCACGAAAAACAGCAACACGCTTCGAGTTCCGCAACTCCTCCGGGTAGACGAAAAACACGTCCACCTTCGGGCCCTTCATGTCCGTCAGTACGTGCACGAGATCTGGATTCTCCTGCACGATGTAGTCGGGCAGGGCGCCGATCCCCATGCCGGAGCGGATCGCCAGCATCACGGCGTGCACAGAATTCACCTCGAGCACGGCACGCCGCGGGTTGCCAGGCCGCCGGCCGGCCTCCGCCAGCCAGTTCACCTCCGGCACCGGCGGGTGGTGCGTGCCGAACAGGATCAGGCGGTGCGCGTCGAGGTCTTCAGCACGCTGCGGGACGCCGTGCTTCTTCAGGTATTCAGGTGAGGCGCAAACATGCCAGTGCATGGTCATCAGGTGGCGCTGCACGAGGTCCGGCTGCTTCGGCGGATGCATGCGAATCGCTACGTCCGCCTCCCGCATCGCCAGGTCCAATTCGGCATCATCCAGCAACAGCGAAACCGTGACCTCGGGATAGGCTTCAAGAAACGCGTGCAGGCGTGGCGCCAGCCAGGATGAGCCGAAGCCGACCGTGGTGGTAATCTTCAGGCGCCCGGCTGGCTTTTCCTTGCTCTCCGTCAGCAGCGCCTCGGTGATCGCCAGCTTGGCGAAGACCTCGCGCACCGTGCGATTCAGCGATTCGCCCTGTTCCGTCAGGATCAAGCCGCGCGCGTGACGGTGGAAAAGTGGTACCTGCAACGCTTCCTCAAGCGCCGAAATTTGCCGGGATACCGCCGATTGGCTCAGGCTGAGCGTGTCGCCGGCATGGGTGAAACTACCTGCCTCTGCGACGGCATGAAAAACGCGCAGCTTGTCCCAATCCATTAATGCCACCCCCTGTCGCGGGGCCCCATCTAGAGCGAGCCATGCATGAACGCGCCGACGGCACGACCAATGGCTGCCGCAGTGTGTCATACATCGGCGCGCGATGCATGCGTGCTATGCAGTTATTGTAAACACACTTCGACGATTCTGTAGGGGTTTTCGCGGCTTCCGCGACGAATTTTCGCTACTGCGCAGCAATCGAGGCAGGTTCGGCATGCTCTGCCAGGAACTTTTCGGCCTCCAGTGCTGCCATGCACCCCGTTCCCGCTGCCGTGACCGCCTGACGGAACACTTTGTCCTGAACATCGCCTGCCGCGAACACGCCCGGCACGGAGGTGCGGGTGCTGCCAGGAGTGGTCAGGATGTAGCCTTCCGCATCGCGGTCCACCTGTCCGGCAAACATCGCTGTCGTGGGCGTATGACCTATAGCGATAAACACGCCGTCAACAGGCAGGTCAGACAAGGCATTCGTTTTCGTGTCGCGGAGGCGCACAGCCGTTACCGCCACCGGCTGGCCGCCGCCCAGGATTTCCTCCACCACCGCGTTCCAGACCACCCGGATCTTCGGGTTGGCGAACAGACGCGTCTGCAAGATCTTTTCGGCCCGCAGGCCATCGCGGCGGTGGATCAGCGTCACCTTCTCGGCGTGGTGCGTGAGGTACAGCGCCTCCTCAACCGCAGTATTGCCGCCGCCGACCACGGCGACCTCTTTGCCACGGTAGAAGAATCCATCGCAGGTGGCGCAAGCTGAAACGCCCCGTCCTGACAGCGCCTGCTCCGACTCAAGGCCTAACCAGCGGGCCTGCGCACCGGTGGCGATGATCACTGCGTCGGCCAGATAGATGTCGCCGCCATCAGTGACCGCCTTGAACGGCCGCCGGCTGAAATCGACCTCGGTCACGAGATCGTAGACAATGTTCGTGCCGACATGGCGCGCCTGCGCCTCCATCTGCTCCATCAGCCACGGGCCTTGGACGACCTCGGCAAAGCCAGGGTAGTTCTCGACATCGGTGGTAATGGTCAGCTGGCCGCCAGGCTGCAGCCCGGCGATCAGTGTCGGCGACAGGTTGGCACGCGCGGTATAGATCGCCGCGGTATAGCCAGCGGGTCCGGCGCCAATGATCAGGACCTTGGTGTGGTGTGTCTCGCTCATGCACCAATATATTGACGGCGTCTGGTGCCGGAACAAGCGACCAGAGCGGATCAGCCGCGATGGAAGGGCAGGGGACAGGCCGGAGTGAAGGACATGCGCCGGTCTCGCCGCCTCCTCCTGCTGGTGCTGCTAATGGCCGGCGTCGCCGCCGCAGCCTGGCTGTGGCCACGACTCGGCTGGGACACGCTGGCAATGCATCAACTGGCGCTGCAGGCGTTTGTCGACGCGCATCCAGTCGCAGCGCCACTCGTGTATGTGCTGGCGTATATTCTGGCCGCAGCGCTGTCCGTGCCGCAGGGCGCGCTGCTGACGGTGACCGGCGGGTTGCTGTTCGGCGCCGTGTTCGGCTGTGCTTTGACCGTCATTGGCGCCACCATCGGTGCTTCCATCCTGGTGCTTGCCGCTCGAACCGCGCTTGGTGACCTGCTGTCGCGGCGCAACGGCCGTTTGGTAGAGGCTGTGCGGACGGGTCTGCAGCGTGACGGCCTCAGCTATTTGCTGGCGCTGCGGCTGTTGCCCGTGGTTCCGTTCTGGGCGGTGAACCTCGCCGCCGCGGTGATCGGCATGCGCCTGACTGTTTTCGTGCCGGGGACCGCATTGGGCATCATACCGGCGACATTCGTATTCAGTTCTATTGGTGCCGGCGTCGGCGAGGTGCTTGCCGCGGGCCGGACGCCTGACCTGTCCGTGCTGTTCAGGCCGGCATTGATCCTGCCACTGTTGGGCCTTGCGCTTCTGTCGCTGCTGCCGGTCGCGTGGCGACACTGGCGGGCGGCACATGGCTGACTTCGACCTGATCGTGATCGGCGCGGGTGCCGCGGGTCTGTCCGTGACCGCCGGTGCGGCGCAACTCGGGGCCCGTGTGGCACTGATCGAGCGCGGTCGTATGGGTGGTGACTGCCTGAACACGGGTTGCGTGCCGAGTAAGGCGCTACTGGCGGCGGGCCATGCCGCGCGGGCGGTGCGGGAGGCCGCGCGATATGGTGTGTTGGCCGGGGATCCGGTGGTGGATTGGGACCGTCTCCGGGCGCACGTGCAGGGCGTCATCGCCGATATCGCGCCAGTCGATTCGGCGACCCGGTTCCGCGCGATGGGCGCTACGGTCATCGAGGCCGAGGCGCGTTTCGTCGCGTCTGACGCAGTTTCTGTCGACGGGCGGCGTCTCACGGCAAAGCGCTTTGTGGTGGCCGCGGGCAGCCGTGCTGCCGTGCCACCGATCGACGGCCTCGACCGCGTCCCGTACTGGACCAATGACTCGCTGTTCGATCTGACGGCGCGGCCCGACCATCTGGTGATCCTTGGCGGTGGCCCCGTCGGGTTGGAGATGGCGGACGCCTTTGCTGGCTTGGGCTGTCGCGTGACCGTGGTGGAGGCTGGCCGTATTGCAGGCCGCGAAGACGCGGAACTGGCCGACGGGCTGCGCCGGACGCTGAGATTGCATGGGGTGGCGCTGCAGGAGGGGGTGGCGGTCGTCCGGGTCGAACCGGGACCGGTGCTGGTGCTGGCGGATGGCTCGCGTATCGTCGGCTCCCACCTGCTGGTGGCGGTCGGACGGGCGCCGAACCTGGAGACGCTCGATCTCAGCGCTGGCGGGATACAGGCCGGAGCGCGCGGCATCGCCACCGATCGTGGCCTGCGCAGCCTGACCAACCGTCTTGTGTTTGCCGCCGGCGATATTGCCGATCCGGCGGGGATCGGTCCGCGTGCGTTTACCCATGTTGGCTCTTACCACGCGGGCATCCTGATCCGCCGGATCTTGTTCCGCCTGCCGGCTCGGGTGGACTACAGCGCCCTTCCACGAGTCACCTACACGGACCCGGAACTGGCACAGGTTGGTCTGACGGAAGCGGATGCAATCGCGCAGAACCTGTCGGTCCAATTGCTTCGCTGGCCGATGGGCGACAACGACCGCGCAGTGGCGGAGCGCGATATAGCCGGATTGGTCAAGCTGGTAGTGAGCCGCGGCCGCATTGTCGGCGCCGGCATCCTGGCGCGCAACGCCGGAGAGATGATCAGCCAGTGGAGCCTGGCTATTGCACAGCGGACCTCACTATCCGCGCTTGCCGGCCTGATCGTGCCCTACCCGACCCGCGCCGAAGCGGCAAAGCGCGCCGCTGGTATGGCGTTCGCGCCACGGTTGTTCACGTCCCGGGTCAAGTCGCTGGTACGGCTGTTGCTGCGCTTGCCCTAAGCCGGGGTTTGGCGTCATCTCGCCAGCAATGGACGATACAGATATGGGCCGGTCAGAGCCCGCAATCGCGCTGGCGCTGCAGGGTGGCGGCGCTCATGGCGCCTTCACCTGGGGCGTGCTCGATAAATTGTTCGAGGAAGGCCTGCACGTCGACCGTGTCTGCGGCGTGTCGTCCGGTGCCATTCTTGCTGTGATGCTGGTGCAAGGCCTGGTACGCAACGGCCGCGACGGAGCGCGGGCTGAAATGCGGCGGCTCTGGCGCCGTGTCGCGCGCGCCCATGCCATGAGCCCGATCCAGGCGGCGCCGCTGGAGCGCTGGCTGTGGGGTTGGGACCTGTCCAACTCACTGATGTGGCAGGGCGTCGAATGGGCAATGCGTATGTTCAGTCCGGCGCAGCTTAACCCGTTCGGCCATAATCCGTTACGCCTGCTGCTGGAGGACTTGGTCGAACCCCATCTGCTGACCCACCCAAGGGCGCCGCGGCTGACGGTGTGTGCCACGGACGTATCCACCGGGGAGGCAGCCTTTTTCGGCAACAGTGCGATCGACGTCGACGTACTCTGTGCCTCGGCCTGTCTGCCCTTCGTGTTTCCCGCCGTGCAGATCGGCGACCGCGCATACTGGGATGGAGGCTATTCCGGTAATCCACCGTTGGCGCCGTTGCTGCAGCCGGACCTGCCGGGCGAGATGATCGTGGTGCGAGCACAGGTGGCAAACCGCAAGAAGGTGCCCTCCACGCCGATGGAGATTACCAACCGCCTGAATGAGATTGCCTGCCAGAATGTCCTGACTGCCGAACTCGCCGCGCTGCCGCCGCAGGTGCGGGTGACGAGTTACGACGCCCATGATGCATTGCTGGATCTGCCGATCTCGTCCAAATTCAATGGCGAGGCGGAGTTTCTATCAGAGCTGTTTGACGCAGGCCGTGCGACCGCAGCTGCGGTGGAGCGGATCAGGTAGGCTCTTCGGCGCTATTGGGGCGTGTTAGCGTTCTCTGTGGCAGCGGGGGCATCGCGTCGTTTTATGCAGGCTTGGGGAACCGGCAATGCAGACGGCCTTGGTCAATGGCTACCAAATGACTTTCGCCGAGCTTGGTGCCGGCGTGCCGCTGGTGCTCGTCCATGGTTCGACCTGCGACCTGCGAGCCTGGACAGAGCAGATGGACGCATTTGCTGCTCGCTATCGGACATTCGCATTGAGCCTGCGGGCATGCTGGCCTGACCGGTGGGAAAGTGCCGAAAGCCGCTACAGCGTAGCGCAGCACATCCGCGACGTCGCGACGTTCATTGCCTATCGTGGCGCCGGTCCGGTGCACCTCCTTGGTCTGTCGCGGGGTGGATACATCGCGTTTCGGATCGCGCGGGAGTATCCGCATCTGGTCCGTACCCTGGTGCTGGCTGAGCCGGGCGGCGCCATTGATCCAGAGTTGGAGGCAGAACTGCCGGCGGGTCCGCCGCCAATCGCGGTCGGTCCGCTGTTCGCTGCCGCCGTCGAGCGGATCGAACGCAATGCTGCCGACGAGGGCCTTGGGCTGATGTTCGACGCGCTGGGAGGCGCTGGTTATTGGGGCGGCCTATCGGATGCAACGCGACAGATGCTGCGCGACAACGCCCGTACACTGATCCCGCAACTCGCGGAACAGCGCATTCCTTACGCACGCACGGACGCTGCCCGGATCAGGGTGCCAACGCTGCTGCTGGGCGGGGAGCGGTCGCCGGCAGGATTTCACCGTACTCTCGACGCGCTGCAAGCGGCACTTCCAAGCGCGGCACGGGGCGTTGTGCCTGCCGCGTCGCATCTTTCAAATATCGACAATCCCGCCGCGTTCAATGCGACGGTGCTGGCGTTCCTGGAAGGGCGATAGGCTGAGTGTTCGTATCAGTCCGGGGCGGGCCGGGCTGATACGAACCTACGCATGCGGGTAGAAGACGCCGGCCTGGACGCGCCGGCGTATCCGGCGTCAGGCCGCTGGCGCAGACGCCGCCTTTTTCGCTTGCGCGCGCTGGATCTGACGCTTCAGCACCACTGCCTCGGGCGGCAGCTTGGAGTTTGGCGTGCCCAGCAGGAAGGCGTCGATTCCGCCGTTGTGCTCCACCGTACGGATGGCGCGGGTGGACAGGCGCATGCGAACTGGCTGGCCGAGCGTGTCGGACAGCAGGGAGGTCACCTGCAGGTTAGGCAGGAAGCGGCGGCGGGTCTTGTTGTTGGCGTGGCTGACATTGTTGCCGCTCAGCACACCCTTACCCGTAATTTCACAGCGGCGGGACATCGTACTCTTTTCCTAGGTCCAGAACGGAAGGCGCGGGTTATGGCCGGTGAGTCGCGTCGCGTCAAGGAAAGAGGCAGGCAGTCGTCAACCAACGCGGCGGTGCGGCGGACGCCTGCAAATTCATATGGTCGCTGACGCCGCCCCGGCTGGCGTGGCCAGCCTCAAGTTACCAGGATGGAGGCGACAGGGATAAGCGGAGTATGAGGGGTCTTCCACCGCTGCCCGCCGTATCCGGGACACCCTGGACGGTCAGTTCGGTTCTTGCCCAGTCTGCGTCCGCAGTTCGCCTGACCTTACCGAGGCGATAGCGTTGTTGAGAATTCCGACGATCGCGTCATCTGACATTCCTCGAGCCAGAAGGGCCAGTGACCCGCCGAGGAGCGCGGAGGCAATCTCCAGCGAGCCGATATTCTGGCCCATCATGTATTCAATGGCCTTATCCACGACGGCGCCGGCGTGGCTGAGATGGACGGTGGGGTCTTCGCTCATGACTTTCGTTCCTTAATCGACTTCGGCGGGTTGGGCCGCGTGTTCCTGTTCCACCGCCTGCAGCGCCCACATGCGGGCATACAGCCCATTTCTTGCGAGCAGGTCCGTGTGACGACCGCGTTCTGCGATCTCTCCGTCGCGGAGCACGATGATCTCATCGGCGTCGGTTACGGTGGACAGGCGGTGGGCGATGACCAGCGTCGTGCGGCGGCTGGCCACGGCGCGCAGCGCGGCCTGAATCTCCTGTTCTGTCCGGCTGTCCAACGCGCTGGTGGCCTCATCCAGGATCAGGATGCGCGGGTCCTTCAGAATTGTACGCGCGATGGCGACGCGTTGCTTTTCGCCGCCTGACAGCTTCAGCCCACGCTCCCCGACACGGGTGTCGTAGCCGTCCGGCAGGCTTTGGACGAAGTCGTGCACCTGCGCGAGGCGCGCCGCGTGCTCGATTTCCTCCTGGCTGGCGCCGGGCCGGCCGTAGGCGATGTTGTAGCGGATCGTGTCATTAAACAGCACCGTATCCTGCGGGACGACGCCGATCGCGGCACGCAGGCTGTCCTGCGTGATGTCGCGGATATCCTGCCCGTCAATCAGGATGCGTCCGCCGGTGACATCGTAGAAGCGGAACAGCAGCCGGCTGATGGTGGATTTGCCGGCGCCTGTCGGTCCAACAATGGCGAGCTTAGCGCCGGCGGGGACGGTCAGCGACAGGCCCTTCAGGATCACCCGCTCCGGCTGGTATCCAAAGCGTACATTCTCAAACCGTACCTCACCTGCGGCCCCTTCAGAGAGATGCGCGAGCAGGGCAGGGGCGTTTGGTTTGTCGCGCACCTCCTGGTCGACGCGCAGCAGCGCGAACATCTGTTCCATGTCCACCAGTCCCTGCTTGATCGTCATGTAGACGACCCCCAGGAAGTTCAGCGGTTGGTACAACTGGATCAGATAGGTGTTGATCATGACGAACTCGCCGATCGTCATGGTGCCCTCGCGCATCCCGCCGAGCGCCAGCAGCATGATGGCTGTTAGGCCAAGAGCGATGATCGCGGCTTGACCCAAGTTCAGCAGGTTCAGCGAAACCTGGACGCGGACCGAGGCGCGTTCATATTTCTCCAGCGCCTTGTCGTAACGGGCGGACTCGTGCGCCTCGTTGTTGAAATACTTGACCGTCTCATAGTTCAGCAGTGAGTCCAGCGCCTTCGTGGAAGCGTCGCTATCGGTTTCGTTCATGGTCCGCCGGTAGCGTCCGCGCTTGCCGGCCAGGAAAGCGGTAAACACGACATACAGTGCCACCGCGATCAGCGTGATGGCGGCATATCGCCAGTCAAACAGGTGCCAGATGATGATGGTGACCATCACCAGTTCCAGCGCCGTCGGCACGATGTTGAATACGGCAAGACGCAGGACCGACTGCATGCCCAACACGCCACGGTCAATGACGCGCGAAAGGCCGCCGGTCTGGCGGTCCATATGGAAGCGCATGCTCAGCGCATGCAGGTGCTGGAATGTCTGCAGAGCCAGCACGCGGACAGCGCGCTGCTGCACCGGCGCGAACAGCGCGTCCCGTAATTCGCCAAACCCTGCTGCGCCAATGCGGGCGGCGCCGTAAGCCAGGATCAGCGCCACCGGGATCATCAGGCCGATTGGCGCCCCATCCTTCGGCGCCAATATATCGACCAGGCGGGCGTAGAGCAGCGGCACGTAGACAGTTGCGATCTTCGCCACCAGCATGAACACTACGGCGGTGACCACTCGAAGCTTCGCGCCCTGGTTCCCGGCCGGCCACAGGTAAGGCAGGAAGGACAGGATGGTCTGTAGGTTCGACCGCTGCACCTGCAGGGAACGCGGCAGCGCCGCTGGCGCGGGTGGGGCCTGTCTTCGACTCATGAACGCCATGTGGCATCATGCTGACAGATTTGAAAGCAAAGCATCGGGACGTTCCGTTGGACGAGACTGGTTTCGCGCGCCACGTGCGCGCCTGCAACAACGCTTCTCTGCCGGGCAACCGCACACCGCTATGGGTTTGCGGCGTCCAGGTCGGCTGGCTGACTCCAGCGGTTGCCACAGCGTTGGATCAGTATCCACAAGTTCGGCGGCGGCCGGATGGCGGGCTATCGCTGCAGGAGCCTGCCAAACTGCCCGAAATCGCCCGAGATCTGGCGCATCGTGGCCTGTACCGCTGGCGGGGCGAAGCCTTCGATGTGCGGGCGGACATGGCGGGTCCGTCGCTGGCGCAAATTGACCGTGGCGCCTTGCCATCCTTCGGTATTGCAGCGCATGGTGTGCACGTGAATGGCCTCGTCTCACGCCGCGAGGGCCTGCATGTCTGGGTTGCTCGGCGGGCGAGGAACAAGGCGCTGGATCCGGGCAAGCTGGACCACGTCGTCGCCGGTGGCGTACCGGCGGGCTTGGGCGCGCTTGAGACATTGATCAAAGAGGCGGAAGAGGAGGCGTCAATTCCGCCGGATCTGGCCGTCCAGGCTGTGCCCGTGGCGATGATCCGCTACGTGATGGAGCGGCCGGAGGGCCTGCGGCGGGATGTGCTGACCTGCTACGACCTGGAACTGCCAGTTGATTTCACGCCGGTCGCGGCGGATGGGGAGGTCGAGGCGTTCGAACTCTGGCCGGTCGCCCAGGTGCTCGAGACGGTGCGCGATACCGACGATTTCAAGTTCAATGTGAACCTGGTGCTAATCGACCTGTTCATCCGGCGCGGCCTGATCGGGAGCGCTGAAGCATCGGGGCTGCGTACGGCTCTTACCGTCGGCAGAGTATGATAAAGAATCTGCCGAGCTGATATCTGCGATCGAGCTGATATCTGCGATCCGGAAGAAGCGGTGTCAGCGCCGTGCGCGAAACGCCAGCACCGCAACTTCAGTGATCAGCCCTCCGGTGGAGCGGCCGCGATGGGAATCTCACGCGGTTCCGGCTGCTCACCAAATCCCGCTGGGCGGTCGGATTCTTCGGCCTCGGCCACAGGCGCGCCACCTTCCTCGCCGCCATTGGCAGCTTCGCCCTGGTAATGGCGGCGGCCCTGATGGTGTCCGCCGCCTTGTTGCTGCTGTTGCTGCTGGGCGGCCTGGTTCATTGCGTTCAGGATGCGGAAATAATGTTCAGCGTGCTGGAAGAACCCTTCCGCCTGCACGCGGTCGCCGCTGCTCGTCGCGTCACGACCAAGTTGCAGGTATTTCTCAAACAGCTGCTGCGCCGTACCACGCAACCTGACATCCGGGCCGTTGCTGTCGAAGACGTGGTTGCGGTTCAGCGGGATACCGCCGGACGCGTGACGCATCCCGCCACCGCCGCCTCCACCGCCACCACCGGAACGATGGCCGCGGCCACGCATACGTTTCATGTTCATGCTAATGACGTCGCGCTTTCCCATTGCGGGCGGACCATGGCGGCAAGCGGGCATACTTCGAGAGAACCCAGACGCTTCCGCGCGGTCAGCCACTGATCATCGGCGTTTGACGATGGCTTGTAACGGCACCGCTATCGTCGGACCATCACGCCCAGGAACACCCGCAAGGCGGTGTCCTCACCATCCAGGGCAAACTAACCTCGGGAAACCTTGCTGCCAAACAGTTTTTTCACCGTGAGGCGGCCAAAAGCCTGATTGCACGCGGGATCCCCGCCAGATCGAGACGAAGTGACACGCCAAAACCACTCTGCCGCGCGATCGAGCTGACCATGTCGGCCTGGCCGGCGCCTAGTTCAAGGACCGCCACGCCGTCCGGTAGGAGCGAATCGCGCAGATGTGGGATGATGGCGCGATAGGCATCACCGCCATCCCGGCCTGCAGCCAACGCTCGCCGGGGTTCGTAGCGGCGGACCTCCGGCATCAATGAGTCGATGTCGCCGTCGGCGATGTAAGGTGGGTTGGAAACGATCAGTCCAAAGCGACCGGACAGAGAATTGGTCCAGTCACCTGCAACGAAGCAGGCTCGCCCAGTCAGTCCAAGTTGCTGTGCGTTTCGATGCGCCAGAGCAGCGGCGCCGGGTTCCAGGTCTACGCCGACGCCGAAGGCGGCGGGATACTCGTGCAGCAGGGCGAGTAGAAGACATCCCGTACCGGTGCCGAGGTCCAGGATGCGTGCCGGCGGTGGGCGCCCGGAGAAGGCATCGAGCGCATCCTCCACCAGAGTTTCAGTGTCCGGACGGGGGATCAGTGTGGCGGCAGATACTTCGAAGCCAAGGCTCCAGAACTCGCGACGCCCGACGATGTGGGCGATGGGCTCGTGCCGCGCTCTGCGGTCCAGCAGGCTGCGATAAGCGGCCGCGTCGGCCGCCTGCTGCGGATCGCGGATCAGGTCGTTCTGTGTGCAGCCCAGCGCATGGGCCAGCAACAGCCGTGCCTCCAGCCGCGGATTGTCTGCAACGGCGGCAAGCTGGGTTGAACCTTCGCGCAGGAGGTAGGCGATCGTAGCCGTGGAAGGCGTGGTGGCGCCGTCGCCGCCGCTTCCGCTCACTCCTCGGCAGCCAAGCGGGCGGCCTGATCCTCGGCAGTCAGCGCATCGACGAACTCATCGAGATCGCCTTGCATGACCCGGTCAATTTTGTACAGCGTCAGGTTGATGCGGTGGTCAGAAACGCGGCCCTGGGGAAAGTTGTAGGTTCGGATTCGCTCGCTACGGTCGCCGGTGCCGACCTGCGATTTCCGGTCAGCGGAGCGGGCGGCCGCCAATGTGGCGCGCTGCTGCTCGTAAAGGCGCGAACGCAGCACCTTCATGGCCTTCGCGCGATTCTTGTGCTGGCTGCGTTCCTCTTGCATGGCCACCACAATGCCGGTCGGGATGTGGGTCAAACGAACCGCGCTGTCGGTCTTGTTGACGTGCTGTCCACCGGCGCCCGAGGCACGGTAGATGTCGATGCGCAGGTCGGCTTCGTCGATCTGAACGTCCACTTCCTCGGCTTCCGGCAGCACGGCGACCGTCACGGTCGAGGTGTGGATGCGACCCTGGCTCTCCGTTGCCGGCACGCGTTGCACCCGGTGCACGCCAGACTCATATTTCAGCCGAGCGAAGACGTTGCGGCCGGTGATTTCGGCGGTGGCTTCCTTGATGCCGCCTAGGCCGGTATCGCTGTACTCAAGGATTTCGAACCGCCAGCCCTTCGATTCTGCATACCTCTGGTACATGCCGAACAGCTCGGCGGCGAACAGACCCGCTTCGTCGCCACCGGCGGCGGGACGGATTTCCAGGATGGCCGACCGGGCGTCCGCTTCGTCCTTCGGCAGCAGCGCCAGGCGGATCTCGTGCTCCAGCGCCGGAATCCGGTCTTTCAGTTCGTAGAGTTCCTGCTCCGCCAGGGTTTTCATTTCCGGGTCGTCGAGTAGCGACTCAGCCTCCTCCTTTGCCCGTTCAGCGGCGCGCAGATCGCCGATACGAGCGACAACCGGCTCAATATCGGCCAGTTCGCGCGACGCCTTTACGAACTGCTCGCCGGAAATGCTGTCGGACAGCATGGCGCGCAATTCATCCGCGCGCGCGGCGATGCGATCGAGTTTAATGTCCAGGCTACTCATGACAGGTGCGCGGCAATCTTATCGAGGGCGATGGCGTGTTGTGTGCCGGAGCCGAGGTCCTTCACCTGGGCCACGCCGGCCGCCAGGTCATCGGCACCGATGATCACCGCCGCTCTCGCGCCTGCGCGGTTCGCGCGTTCCATGCGGCGTTTGAGATTGCCGCGATAGGCC
The DNA here is from genome assembly GCA_018240405.1 of Pseudomonadota bacterium. Taxonomy (GTDB): domain Bacteria; phylum Pseudomonadota; class Alphaproteobacteria; order Acetobacterales; family Acetobacteraceae; genus Rhodopila. The sequence continues at coordinate 47,233 of JAFEFW010000615.1, read as the reverse complement.
ATCTCGGCGCGAATGCCGACAGCCCGGAGCGACTGCAGGATCGGGATGGCAGCAGCTTCGGCCTGTTCGCCGATCGGCACAACCGCCACGGGGGCAGGTGCCGGCGGCGCCTGCTCCATCAGCATCGACAGCCGCTCGATTCCGGCGGCCCAGCCGACGGCAGGCGTGGCCGGCCCGCCCATCTCGGCGACGAGGCCGTCGTAGCGGCCGCCAGCCATGACCGTGCCTTGAGCACCGAGCTTTTGGGTGACGAACTCAAAAGCCGTATGACCGTAATAGTCGAGGCCACGGACAATACGCGGATTGCGAACGAACGGCACGGCGAAGCGGGCAAGGTGCTGCTGCAACCCGTCATAGAAGGCGCGCGCGGCATCGGTCAGATGCTCGTCAATGATTGGCGCGTTGGCAACGATCTTCCGGTCACCCTCATCCTTGCTGTCGAGGATGCGCATCGGGTTGCGCTCCAACCGCGCCAGGCTGTCTTGCGACAGGCTGGCTTTGTGATCCGTGAAATAGGCGACAAGCGCGTCGCGGTAGGCCTGACGGCTTTCCTTGTCACCCAGCGTGTTCAGTTCAAGGACCGTATTCCCGGCGACGCCGATCGCCTTGAGAATATCCCAGCCGCAGGCAATGACTTCAGCGTCCGCAAGCGGTTCGGCCGGCCCGATCAACTCCAGCCCGATCTGATGGAACTGGCGGTACCGGCCCTTCTGCGGCCGCTCGTAGCGGAACATTGGACCCGCGTAGAACACTTTTTGTGGCAGCGACTGGGTCAGCCCGTTGGTCACCAGCGCCCGGCACACGCCGGCGGTGCCCTCGGGCCGCAGGGTGACGGAATCGCCGCCGCGATCGTCGAACGTGTACATCTCCTTCGTCACGACGTCGGAGGTCTCGCCTAGCGTGCGGGAGAACACCCGCGTGTCCTCGAATATCGGCGTCTGCCATTCGTCGAAGCCGTAGATGGCGGCGATGCGACGGGCTGTGTCGGCGACGTAGGCAAAGCGGCGCTGCTCCTCGCCGATCAGGTCGTGGGTGCCGCGGGCGGGTTGGAGGGCTTCGGTCACGTGTGGTCCCTGGTGTGTGCCATCACGTTATATAGGCGGCGGCGGCGAGGGAGGCTACGGGCCGCGCCACGCCGCTATGCCGCAAGGCTGCTGCCAGTCGGCGGCGGCATATAGGACGCCGCAACGAGTAGAGTGCTTAATCGGCGCGTTCTGGAAGCGGCACCATGTCGGCCTCGATAAGCCGCCTGAACGCTGGCTCAACTGTGCGCAGGTCCACCAGGTCCACCTTGAATGGCAGGTCCGATGTTGACATTGCTTCGGCCAGATCAGCCAGAACCACCCAGTCGAGCGGCTGGTCCGCCTGCAACGCCAGATCCAGATCGGAGTAACGTCGTGCATTGCCGGTGGCGCGCGAGCCGAAGACCCAGACGCGAGTACCAGCCGGGAGGTACCTCCGCAGTCTGTCGCGCACGATTGCCAACGCGTCTGCCGCCCGGTCGACCGTCCGCGTCACGTCAGCCGCCGCTGCAGCTCGTCACACAGATGTCGAGCTTCCAACAGGAAGCCCGGAATGGCTGCGGCGACCGCCTCGGCGGCCGCAGGCTGGTAGGCATGGCTGGTGCGTGCACACAGATCCCGATAGCGATGCCACGCTGGCCAGTCGCTGCGAAGCAGGCCCTGCTGGTTGGCTGTCCGGATCAGGTCCTGAAATGCCATCTGATCCACCGTCTCAGGTGAGGCAGCGGTTTCGCGGATGAACCGCCGCAGCATCCGGTGCGAAAGCTCATAGGTGTACTCGAACCGTTGAATCAGGCCGTCCCGCACTTGCTCATCATGCGGCTCACGCTGGTGACGCGCCAGACCCTCCGCTAACCGGTCGATCGCACGGACGAAAGGTGCGATGTCCAGCGGCACCCAACTCCTCCCGCTACGGCACTATTCTGCCGCGATCTTCTCGGCTTCCTTCTCCATTCGGATGGCCGCTGCCTTTTTCTCCACCAACTCGACGATGTGCTCGATCATCTGATCGCCGTCGATCGTATGGTCCTGCTTGCCCGCTGCATACACCATGTGGCGCCCGTTTCCGCCGCCGGTGACGCCGATATCGGTCATCAGCGCCTCGCCCGGGCCGTTCACCACGCAGCCGATGATCGACAGGGTGATCGGTGTTTCGATATGCGAAAGCCGCTGCTCCAGCGTCTCCACTGTCTTGATCACGTTGTAGCCCTGCCGCGCGCAGGACGGGCAGGAGATCACCTTGACCCCCCGATGCCGCAACCCGAGCGCCTTCAGGATGTCCCACCCAACCCGGACTTCTTCCTCAGGTTCATCGGACAGCGAGACGCGCAGTGTGTCGCCAATGCCCGCCCACAGTAGCGAGCCCAGGCCAATGGACGACTTTACCGTGCCCATCCGTCGGCCGCCCGCTTCCGTAATGCCAATATGCAAAGGATGGTCGCAAACTTCGGCAAGCTGCTGGTAGGCGGCTACAGCCAGGAACACGTCCGACGCCTTCACACTGATCTTGAAGTCGTGGAAGTCGTGCTGCTGCAGGATGTTGGCGTGGTACAATGCGCTTTCGACCAGCGCCTCGGGGTTCGGCTCGCCGTATTTTTCCAGCAGGTGCTTTTCTAGCGAGCCGGCATTGACGCCGATACGCATCGAGCAGCCATGGTCGCGCGCGGCCTTCACGACCTCCTTCACCCGCTCATCGCTCCCGATGTTGCCCGGATTGATGCGCAGGCAGGCGGCGCCGCTCTCGGCCGCTTCGATCGCCCGCTTGTAGTGGAAGTGGATGTCCGCGACGATCGGCACATTCACCTGCCGGACGATGTCCTTCAGCGCCAGCGAACTCTCCTGGTCGGGGCAGGAGATGCGGACGATGTCGACGCCGGCGGCCTCGGCGCGCTTCACCTGCGCGACGGTGGCCTCGACATCCGTCGTCAGCGTGTTGGTCATTGTCTGGACCGGGATGGGAGCGCCGTCGCCGATCGGCACATTACCTACGTGAATGCGGCGAGACTTGCGCCGGACGATTTCCTGATACGGGCGATAGCTCATAAAGCTCTCCTCTCCGGCACGGGCCGGCGCGCCGGCCAAGCGGCACGCTTTCCCCGCCGCGATCCAGCGACTCTGGAACTGTCCGGACGATTATGGGCAGTCGTAGGCGCTTCCGCTACTGGTGGCCGCGCATGGCCGACACCTGCGGTGGCGTCGCCGCCGGTTTGACGCCCCCCAGTGCGACCGGATCCAGCGCCACGTCACGCCGCACCGCCCCGAGCCCTCCCAGCGGCTGTGTGGGGACACCGTCAATCAGGATTTCGGTCCCGCCGGCGTTGCCGGTGGTCATCAGCAGATCCTGTTTCGGTACCGCCCAACTCTCCCCCGCCTTCAGGACGCGGTTCAGCAACAAGGCCCCACCGCGGTCCTTCACCTGAATCCAGGCGTCGGCGGTAGCACGCAGCACCAGGCGCCCCTTATCAGATGCCGGTGACGGCTCTGGCTGGGGCACTGGATCACGTACCAGCGCAGCGGCCGCGGAGCTTGGCGAGATCGGCGGTGCCGCTGGCGCCGGTTCGGTTGCCGCAACCACTGGCGCCGGGGCGCTGGGCGCAGGCTCGGCGGGGCGAGTCACAACAATGATCGGCGGAGGTGGCAGCGCCTGCTGCGCCAGCGGCGCCAATCTCTCAGGGATCGGCGGCACTGTCTCGGCCGGAAGGCGGCCGTCACCGGACAGACGGTACCAGCCCGCGTAGACGGCGATGCACAGGACGACGCCCACCAGCATGACCGCGCCTGCGGGCAGCCCGCGCTCCGGCATCGGCACCGGGAACGTCAGTTCGGTTTTTCTTGCAACCTCGGCCGCTTCAGCCTTGAAGCGGCGCACCATCTCCGCGGCGTCCAATCCAAGGGCATTGGCATAGCTGCGGACATAGCCGACAGCGTAGGCATTGCCGGGCAACTGGCCAATGTGGCCATCTTCCAGGGCTTCCAAGTGCGTGAGGCTTATGCGCAGGCTCGCGGCCATCTCAGGCAGCGTCCAGCCCAGCCGCTCCCGCGCGGCCCGCAATGTTGCCCCGGACCGTGCCGCCTCAGGGGCATCGCCGGTTACACGGGAAACGGTGGACATCATATCCTGACGCTCAGCCAGCTCAAGTTTCTGTTCGTGCAGCACCGATGGCCCCGTCCAGTCCTGACCAGGTGTTGGAGAGCCCGCCATCCGTCAAACTGTTCACGATGGCGTGGCCAATCGGTTCTAGACCACGATAAAGGTCTTTGCCAGGGGGGCGCGCGATGCAGCGCATTAGTATCGCCAAAATGTCGCAGGGGCACGCGCTTTACGGGATTGCGGTCCAATGCGTCCTACCAAGAGTAGTGCTGGCCGACGCTAGGGAGTCAAAATACCACGCTCGCGTGTCCAAGTGGCAAGCGGTTCCCGTAATCGGCCGGTTGCTCCACGCCTTACGGCCGCAAGAACGCTGCGGAACGCGGCCAGTTCCACGCCAGCGAACATCGACTTCATGGGCAAAATCGCGCTGGCCGGCATGGACAGGGAAGTGACGCCCAGCGCCGCCAGAACCAGCGCCTCCAGAGGCCGGGCAGCGGCCTCGCCGCACACAGAGACGGGTACACCGGCGGCGTGTGCGGTTGCGACAACCTGCTCAAGAATATCCAGCATCGGCTGCGACAGAAAATCATAGCGATCATAGAGAGACGGCGTGCCGCGGTCCGCTGCGTAGAGGAACTGCGCCAGATCGTTGGTGCCGATGGAGATAAAGTCCGTTTCCTTCAACAGCTCCGGCAATTGCCATAGCAGGGCCGGAATTTCGAGCATGCTGCCGACGCGCAGCCGGCCCGGCGTCGGCCTGACGCGCTTCGCCTCGGCAATCAGAAGTGCTTTCGCCGCCTTGAACTCTGCCACGGTGGCGACCATGGGGAACATCACCGACAGATCGCGGTCTCCGGCGGCCAGCAGCAGGCCGCGCAACTGCCGGCGTAGCACCGCTGGACGGTCGAGCCCGACGCGCAGCGAACGCCAGCCCATCGCCGGGTTCTCCTCCTCGCTTACCGTGCCCGGCAGCAGCTTGTCGGCCCCGAGGTCGAGAGTGCGGAACAGCACCGGACGGTCGCCACACTGGTCCAGCACCCGGGCATACAGAGATGCCTGTTCTGCGACGTCCGTGATCAGCCCGCGCGCCATCATGGCAATCTCGGTGCGGAACAGGCCAATCCCGTCGGCGCCCGTCCGCTCAAGCTGCGGCAGTTCCAGCGCCAGTCCAATGTTCAACATCAGCTTCAGTCCGACCCCGTCGGCCGTCACCACCGGCTTGTCGCGCAGCGACGCGAGGCCGGCGTACTTGGCGCCACGTGTCTCCTTCACACGCCGGTATGCTTCCCGAACCTCGTGTTCGGGCCGCAGGATCAGGTGCGCCTCATCGGCGTCGACGATCGCATCGTCGCCCGGTTCGATGCTATCCAGCATGCCGCGCAACCCACCGATAGCGGGAATGGCCAATGCTCTGGCCAGAATGGCGGCATGCCCAGCCGGACTGGCTTCTTCGATGGCGACCCCAGCTATGCCGCGCGCATGCCAGTCCAACAGTTCAGCCGGGCCGATGCGGCGGGCCGCCAGAATAGCATCTTCCGGCACGGGTCCGGTGGGGCCGTCGCCGATCAGGGTGGTCAGCAGGCGGTTGGCAAGGTCCTCGATATCGGCCAACCGCTCGCGCAGGTAGGCATCGCCGATGCGCCGCATGCGGTCGTGCAACTCGGTTGCAACGCGCTGCACCGCGGCTTCGGCGGTCACGCCGCCGCGGATCACTTCGCTGACCCGGCGCAGCCAGCCGGCATCGGCGGCAACCAACCTGTAGGCGTCCAAAACCTCGCGGGAGGCGGTGACATCCGCCGGTCGGCCGGAATGCGGAATGCCGGCGAACAGATCGTCGAGGCCGCGCTGCATGCGATCGACGGCTTCCTCCAGGCGCCGCTGTTCCGCACGTGGGTCATCCGCCAACAATCGGATCGGCGCGCGATTGCCGCGCAGCAGCAGCACCGGCCCCACCGCCAGGCCGCCCATCAGCGCAGTGCCGGTGAACAGGCGCGGCACGGTGCCAGCCAAACCCTCGGGCGAACCTTCGGTGGCACCACTCTCGGGCAGCAGGTCCACCAGCAGCATGGCCACGGTTTCCAGCTCGTCAACTTCGTCAGCCGTGAAATGCCGCGGTGTCCGATTTTGCACCACCAGCACGCCCAGCACGCGGCCGGCACGGCGAACCGGTACGGCAAGCATGGACGCGAATGGCTCCTCGCCCGTTTCCGGTCGGTAGGCGAAAGCCGGATGATTCTGTGCGTCCGGCAGGTTCATCACCGTGCCGGTGGCGGCACAAAGGCCGACAATCCCTTCGCCGATACGCAATCTGGTCCGGCCGACCGCGTTCGGATTCAGTCCCTCGGTTGCTGCCAGCTCCAGGATGTCACCCGGCCGCTGCACGTAGACAGAGCACACCTCGCTAACGAGCTCCGCACTCACCACACGCACCAGCGCAGATAACGGCGCCGCACCGTGCGCTCGAAGATCACGCAGCCGGGCAAGCAGGCGTCGCGGCGCGGTCATCCGGATCGAGACCCCGGCTCGAATCCTAATGGACGAGTGCTCGCCTCCCACGATCCGCACTGCGGCGCAGGCCGCGACCCTGACATGGTCCGGTCCGGAGGGGCTGGATGAGGGGGACGACCGGCCGATTGCAATCCCAGGAACGGCGCCCTCATCGCCGAAGCGAAATGAGCGGGTTCCAGGGGACTAGTCCCTTGGCGGAGTTTCAAGGGGCAGGGCCGCTTGGTCCGGTTCCGCCGCGCCACCACGGCGCGATGCCAGCGCAGAAACGGCCTGATCGATCACCTCCTGGATAATTTGCGCCACGGGCTTCTCTGCAGTCACCATACCAACGGATTGTCCGGCCATAACGGAGCCAGTTTCGACATCACCGTCGATTACGGCGCGGCGTAGTGCTCCGGCCCAGAAATGCTCGATCTGCAGTTGGGCCTCGTCCTTGCTGAGTTCGCCGGCCAGCATCCTGTTACGGACGTCCGCTTGGTGGTCAAGGAACCGTCTGGTGCCTTGATTGACCAGTCCGCGGACCGGGATCACCGGCAGCCGCGGATCCAGTTCCACTGATGGCATGGCATCGCGCGCGTTCGCCCGTATGAATGCCTTCTTAAACTTGGGGTGGGCGATTGATTCCGTCGCGGCGGCGAACAGGGTGCCAAGCTGCACACCGGAGGCTCCCATCTCCAGATAGGACAGCATCGCTTCGCCTCGGCCCAGCCCGCCGGCAACAAACACCGGGACCTCATGCAAATGCGGCAGGATTTCCTGCGCCAGCACGGTCAGTGACACCGGGCCGATATGGCCGCCGGCCTCGGAGCCCTCGATGACGATGGCGTCCACGCCCTGGCGAACAAGCCGCCGCCCAAGCGCCAGCGCCGGGGTGAACGCGACCACCTTGGCGCCGCCGTCCTTGATTGCCTTGATCGTTGCTCCCGACGGCACGCCGCCGGCCAGCACAACGTGACCGACCTTGGCCTCCAGGGTTACGCGAACAAGATCATCCAGCTGCGGATGCATGGTGATCAGATTGACGCCGAACGGCTTGTCGGTCAGTGCTTGCGTGCCAGCAATTTGGCCAGCCAGCATGTCGGGCGTCATCGCTCCACACGCGATCACACCGAACCCGCCGGCGTTGGAGATAGCGGCCACCAGGTTCTTCTCGCTCACCCAACTCATCGCGCCGCCCATGATGGCGGTGGGCGTGCCAAGGAAATCCGTGCCGCGCTTCCACAGCCGCTCGAGATGGGTGCGCGCCGACGATAGCAGCGCGTCTTGCGGCGCCTCAGGCATCGAGGCCGTACGCCGTGTGCAGCGCGCGCACTGCAAGTTCAGTGTATTCGGCGGCAATCAGAACGCTGACCTTGATCTCCGACGTTGAAATCACCTGGATGTTGATTGCCTTGTCTGCCAAGGCCTGGAACATCGTGCTGGCAACGCCGGCGTGGCTGCGCATGCCGGTGCCGACGACGCTGATCTTGGCGACATCCGGGTCTTCCAGCAGTTCCGCGTAGCCGATCTGCGACTTCAGCTCGCCCAGCGCCGTGCGCGCCCGCGGCAGGTCCGCCTTGCCAACAGTAAAGGTCATGTCGGTGGTGCCGTCGGCCGAAATATTCTGCACGATCATGTCGACATTGACGTTCTGCGTTGCCAGGCCGCCAAAGATCGTCGCGGCGATGCCAGGCCGGTCCGGCACGCGGCGGACAGTGATCTTCGCTTCATCACGCGAGTAGGCGACCCCGGCGACATTTTGTTTTTCCACGATCTCGTCCTCATCCACCACCAGGGTTCCGGTCTCTTCATCGGGCGCCGCTTCGGTGAAACTCGACAACACCCGCACCCGGACCCGTTCGTTCATCGCCAGTTCGACGCTGCGGGTCTGCAGCACTTTCGCACCGACCGAGGCCAGTTCCAGCATCTCTTCATAGGCAATTTTGGCCAATTTGCGGGCGCGCGGCACGATACGGGGATCCGTCGTATAGACGCCATCGACGTCTGTATAAATGTCGCAGCGATCCGCTTTCAGCGCGGCTGCCAGTGCGACGGCGGACGTGTCCGATCCGCCACGACCCAGCGTGGTGACGCGATTGTCGTCCGCTACCCCCTGGAAGCCCGTCACAACGGCGACCTGTCCAGCGTCCATGCGGCGGATCAGTTCGCCGCCTTCAATCGCCTGGATGCGCGCCTTGCCGTGCGCCGTATCCGTGCGGACCGGTAACTGCCAGCCCTGCCAGGAGCGGGCGTCGACGCCGATATCCTGCAGCGCGATCGCGGTCAGGCCGGCGGTCACCTGCTCACCGGTTGCCACCACTGCATCGTATTCCCGCGCGTCGTGCAGCGGTGACAAATCGGTACAATATTTGACCAATTGGTTCGTCACGCCCGACATAGCGGAGACGACGACGGCAACCTGGTTGCCAAACGCCACCTCCCGTTTCACCCGAGCGGCGACATTGCGGATACGGTCGAGATCGGCGACGGATGTGCCGCCGAATTTCATCACGATGCGAGCCATTGGATAGTTGCCAGATTACAATGCGGGCGCACACATACTGGTCGCAGGCGGCAGGAGCAACCATGACGGCTTCGACAGTTTCAATGGCGGAGATCGACAAGTTCGACCGGCTGGCCGGTCAGTGGTGGGACCCGGAAGGACCGATGAAGCCGCTGCACCGGATGAACCCGGCGCGCGTCGCCTGGATCGATGGAGTGATTGGCAACCGCCGCCGGTTGCTGGATGTCGGCTGCGGCGCGGGTCTTGCTGCCGAAGCGCTCGCGCGGCTTGGTTACGATGTGCTTGGCATTGATGCGGCCGGCGAGGCTATCGAGGCAGCCCGTGCGCATGCCGCAGGGCAGGGGCTGGCGCTGCGCTACCGCGACGGCGTGGCGGAGGACTTGCTGGCGGAGGGGCTGCGCTTTCCCGCTGCGACCTGCCTGGAGGTGGTTGAGCACGTTCCCGACCCGGGCGCCTTCATTCGCGTGCTGGCCGACCTGCTGGAGCCGGGAGGCATTCTGGTGATGTCGACGCTGAACCGAACGCCGCGGTCATTCTTCACGGCGAAACTTGGCGCTGAGTATGTGCTCCGCATGCTGCCTATTGGGACGCATGACTGGCGCAGGTTCATCACCCCGAAGGAGTTGGCCTCGATGATGCGCGCTGCCGGTTTGCGCGTCGGGCAGGCAACCGGGCTGGTGATGGACCCGCTAACATGGCAGTGGCGCACGTCACGGAACATGGGGGTGAACTACTTGATGGCAGGGATGAAGTAGGCGTGACGCCTCGATACCATGATAGGTGTTCGTCACGGTGGATGCTGGCGGCGTGTAACCATGCAACACCGATCGGGGTCTCGCGGGACCGGTCGCTCCGTCTCAGCCCTCCATGCCACTGATCTACCTGATTGCCGGCGAGCAGAGCGGCGACATCCTGGGTAGCCGGTTGATGCAGGCAATCCGTGCGCGTCGCGCAGACGTCACTTTCGCCGGCGTCGGGGGGGCGGCCATGCAGACGCAGGGGCTACGCAGCCTGTTCGAGATGCGCGAACTGTCATTGATGGGCCTGGTCGAGGTGCTGCCGCGGCTTCGCCGTATCCGCTCCTTGCTGCGCCAAACCGTCGCTGACATTCGCACGCGCCGGCCGGATGTGCTGGTCACGATTGATTCACCGGGGTTCACCCTGCGCGTTTTGAAGGCGACCGGCGCTCAGGGGCCGCGTCGCATCCATTACGTGGCGCCACAGGTCTGGGCGTGGCGGGAGGGACGGGTGAAGCATTATCCCGGCCTGTGGGATGACCTGTTGTGTTTGCTGCCTTTTGAAGTGCCGTTCTTTGCTCGTCACCACCTGCCGGCTCGCTTTGTTGGGCATCCAGTACTGGAAAGCGGTGCAGAGGCCGGCGACGCTGCTCGCTTCCGCCGACGGCACGCGATTGGAGACCAGGCCCGCGTCGTCACGATCATGCCCGGCAGCCGGCAATCCGAGGTGTCGCGCCTGCTGCCCGTGCTGGAGGCGACATTGGCGCGAATTGACGAACCGCTTGTTCCGGTGCTGCCGCTGGCCGGCCCGGTTGAGGATATTGTGCGCCGGAAGACTGGCCAGTGGCCGATCCCGCCCATTCTGATCAGCGATTCGGCAGAGAAGTTTGACGCCTTCGCCGCCTCGGCCGCTGCGCTTACGAAGTCCGGTACTTCCACGCTTGAACTGGCCATGGCCGGGGTACCAATGCTGGTGACCTATCAGGTCAATCCAATCTCTGCCTGGGTCGGGCGCCGTGTCATCAAGGTTAAATACGCCTCTATCGTGAATCTGGTGCTCGACCGTCCGGTCGTGCCGGAACTGCTGCAAGAACATGGCAAGCCGGAGCAACTGGCCGTCGAGCTGCGTCGATTGCTGCACGACCCTGCCGCCGTCGCCGCGCAACGCGCCGGCTTTGCCGAAGCGCTGGCGCTCTTGCGGCCGCCAATGGGTACACCATCGGATTGCGCCGCCGCGGCGGTGCTGGAAATGCTGGGCTGAAGCGGTACGCTGCTGCTGCCATTGCCCGGACCCGCGTCGGTTACCGGCCGCAATCTACCTTCACGTAGCGGCTTCAGGATACTGATGGTGTCGTGTGACCTTCTGGGCAGCGCGCCACGATTGGCCCGCCGCTGCTACATCACGATTACGGCCGCAGCGGCAATTCTACGCAATCAGGTTCAACGCCGAGCCCGTGGCAAATGCGGCGAGGCTGCATGATGGCGCGTTGCTACCTCGCGGCCGGATCTTCCGCGCTGGTCGGGTGCCGGGCAATTGATCATCCGGCTTTTCCTGTGTTTTGCTGCACGAGATGGAATCGAAGGTCAGACGATCCCCAAGGAAGGTGCCGGCAAGCGACCAGCTCAGCATCCGGTTGGACCTTGCGTCTGGTGCCCGAATCGGCCCCGGCAAGGTGGCGGTGCTGGAGGAGATCGCGCGCTCCGGCTCCATATCGGCTGCGGGACGGGCGTTGAAGATGTCATATCGCCGCACATGGGAACTGGTGGAGGACCTGAACCGTAGCCTGGGCAGTCCGGTCGTACAAACTGCGGCTGGCGGCAGCGGCGGCGGCGGCGCGATTTTGACACCTGTTGGCCAGGCAGTCGTAACCAGCTACCGTGCTATTGAAATGGATACAGCGCTTGCTGCTCGCAAGCATCTTCAGGCGCTGCAGCGGGCTTGCGCGCGGAAGGCGCAAGGCGGCCGTCCGGCGTCAAGGGAGACCTAGCAAGCCGGGCACGACGGCCGTTGCGTCACGCGCACCCATTCTACGTCGCCATCGCCTTCGAACGGTCGCATTGGTCCACCAGGAAGCGGCGGGCGACGTCGTGGCATTCGACGCCGCGGTTGAGGACTGGCATCTTCCACCCGGCAATCCGACGGAGCGAGTGGATGTCCGGATCAGCCTGCCGTGCGGCCAGGTCTTAGTCGGCGCATGGCGACGAGACAGCCAAGCGCCAGGAGAGCCACGCCCAGGATCGAGGCCGCGTCGGGTTCCGATGCAGCGGTTGGTGGATCGAGGCTGATCAATGGCTGGTTTGGCCGGCCGGTTGGCCGCAACTGCAGCGCCGCCCCCGTGGTGAGTGGCACCCATGACGAAATTTGGCTCAGGTCTGACGCCAGGATCGCGCTGACGGCCGTGTCGTCCGGGGTGACCGATAGCGCTGCGCCATACTCGATTTTCCAGATTGCCAGCTGCGCTGCTTCGCTCCGTTGCGTGGCGTTGCCGAGTGTCTGGGAGTGGGCGTTCGTGCCATAGACGTCAGCGGCGAACTGCAGGATTGCCTCGATGGCATCCACTTTGCTGATGCCGGGGGCATAGTTGCCCGAAAGGCTGGGGGCCGTGATAGGGGCGAATGTGTAGACGCCTGACCCGGCCAGGGACACTGTGAGGTCGATGCAGAATCCCCAGACTGAACTGGCGCCGTGCTTCAACTTGATTGCGCCCGCGCCGACATATTGGTTCATCAGCCCGAGTGGGGCGTCCGTCACGTGGACGTTGCCGCCCATCAACTCATATGAGCCGTAATTGAATGTATCGCCGACAACATAATCTGCCTGCGCTGTGCCGGCGCCGGCTGCCAACGCTGTCGCGGCCAGCAGGATGCCGAAGTAACGCATCTGTATTCTCCATTTGTTCTCATCCATGGATAGACATCGCTCGGGTCATCCTGGAGAGTCAACGAAGATTAATTGGATTTTGTAACAAAATATTGTCTGGTGAATACATGGGAATGCAGCGGCTCTGTTGGAGTAATATTGGGCTCAACGTGAGTGGCACCTATCATTTGCCACCGTGACAACGGATCCTGCAATAAAGAGTGCAGATACCGATACTCGTCACGCGGCCCGTGGAGTGGGAACAGGCACCCGCGTGCATGTCCCCCGGTCCCGAAAACTTGCGCGTTCAGGATACTGCCGCGCATAGTTTGGCCCGTGTTGAACGAAGGCCCAGCCGATGAAGCCCTACCCTGACTTCCTCGACTCAACGTCACTTGCCGCGGACGGTCCCGCCCTGCGCGACCGCCTGGCGCGCGACGGTTACCTCTTCGTCCGCAACCTCCTGCCCGCGCAGGCCATACTGGACGTTCGCGACCGCCTGCTGCGCAAAGCGGCCGAAGGCGGCTGGCTCGACCCAACCGCGCCCATGAATGCCGGCATCGCCAACCCGGCTGCCGCGTGCAAGGACCCCGAGGACCGCTACATGCGCGTCTTCCGTCACCTCTGGTGCGATGAGGAACTGCACCGGCTGCGCATCCACCCCGCCATCATCGATCTGTTCACCCGCATCTTCGGCGAACCGGCCCTTGCGCACCCGATGTTTGTTCAGCGCAACATCTTCCCGCAGGCGGGGAACTTCGACTTCACCACGGGCATCCACCAGGACCGCGTCCATATTGGTGGTGCCACCAACTACGCCCTCTGGATGCCGCTGGGTTCCTGCCCGCGCGAGAAGGGGGCGCTGGCCGTTGCGGCCGGTTCCCATACGGCAGGCGTATTGCCGACGAAGGTTGGCACCGGCGCTGGCGGCATGGACATCGCCGTACCCATCCCCGGCACCTGGGTTACCGGTGCGTTCAACCCCGGTGACGGCCTGATCTTCCAGGACACCACGGTGCATAAGGCGCTGCCGAACCGCACGCGTGAGATCCGCATGTCCTTCGATGCCCGCTTCCAGCCGCTCAGCCAGCCCATCGCGGATGTCAACATGACCCCCTATGCCGGATGCGGCACCTGGGAGGACGTCTACGCGACGTGGGAGAAGCCGGACGGCCAGTATTTCTGGAAGGATTTCCCGCTTGAGATCGTGCCGCTCGACCGCAGCCACTACGAGCGGCGCGACGCCATGGCGTTTGAGATGGCAGAGCGCGGCGACCGCCAGGCGCGCGACGCCATCCTGCGTATCATTCAGCGCGACAAGGACCCGGCGAAGCGGTCCCGCGCGGAGGAATTACTGGGACGGCTGGACGCCGCCTGAACCTCGCTGGCTGTCGTCTCAACCGGACAACCCACGCGTCCGCTTCATCCTTCAGCCGCCGCCGCAGCCGTGGCATCCCGCGTCGACGCGCAACGCAGTCGCCACCATGGCGAAGCGCACAAGATTCGCTCCGCCAAAGTCGCCCGGCGGAGCCGCGGCCGCACTTGCCGGCTGCAACAAGGTCTGGTCCGTAAAGCGAGGGACGAGAAGCTCGTTCCTACCTGATAGCCTCCAGCATTGCCGCCGCTGCCGTCTGCACGCATTGCTCGAACAGTTCCAGATCATGCCAGCGCGTCGCCTGATCGGCGCACAGCAGCGCACCGCCGGAGCCATGAATGCCGCCTTCGATCATCAGGTTGTCGAACAGCCCGAACTGCTCGATTTGCATGCCGTCGGCGTCCCACCACGAGCCATCGGTCGACTGTGCCGCCGAGCCATCCAGATGCGCCAATGTGCGGTCAAGAAAGCCGGCCGCCACGGTCGCATAGCCGAACAGCCGCAGCCCTAGGGCGCGCGCAAATCCCACCTCATACACCGTGCCCGCGTCAGCGCTCGGTCCGCGGAACGGCGTCAGATTTGCAATCAACGCCTCGCAACCGCGGATATGCGCCTCATTGCACAGGGCGATACGCCGCCACACCGGCAGCAAGGCCCAAGCCGCCGGCTCATCCGCCAGCGGGTCCAGCGGTGAGACGCCGGTCAGCCCAAACCCGGCACAGATCGCCTTCTTTCGGTCCAGCCATATGGCGGGGTCCGGCAGGAAGACATCGGGTCCGGCGAGGTAGACGCGAATCGGCATGACGACTCCGCGACAGTGCGGACGCCTATTGTACCCGGTTTGGTTAAGGCTTGGTTATTTCTTCGGTTGTAGGGGGCGAATAGCGCCCCCAGTCAGTGCTAGCCTTCCAGGGCCGCTACACCAGGAAGCGTTTTGCCTTCCAGCCACTCCAGGAACGCACCGCCGGCTGTGGAGACGTAGCTCATCTTGTCGATCACCCCGGCGTGCCGCAGCGCCGACACCGTATCGCCGCCGCCCGCAACGCTGCGCAGCTTGCCAGACTCGGTCGCCGCGGCCACCGCCTTGGCCAGCGCCACCGTGGCGGCGTCGAAGGGTGGTGTCTCAAAAGCGCCGAGCGGGCCGTTCCACACAAGGGTCTTCAGTGTCGGCAGCAGGTCGATCAGCGCCTTTACGCTGGCCGGGCCGACATCCAGCATCATCGTATCGGCCGGGATCGCGTCGACTGACACCGTCTGTGTCGGCGGGTTCGGCTTGAATTCGGTCGCCACCACGCCGTCGGTCGGCAGTACGATCCGGCAGCCCGCTTTCGCGGCCTGCGCCAGGATCTCGCGCGCGGTGTTGTGCATTTCGGCTTCCTGCAGCGACTTGCCGACGCTCTTGCCCTGCGCCGCCAGGAAGGTGTTCGCCATGGCGCCGCCGATCACCAGCACATCCACCTTGCCGACCAGGTTACCCAGCAGCTCCAGCTTGGTGGAGACCTTCGAGCCGCCGACGATCGCCGCCACCGGGCGCTGTGGATTGCCCAGCGCAGCGTCCAGCGCCTCAAGCTCCGCCTGCATCAGGCGCCCGGCATACGATGGGATCAGGTGCGCCACGCCCTCGGTGCTGGCATGCGCGCGGTGGGCGGCGCTGAATGCATCATTGACGAAGATCTGCGCCAACTTGGCCAGGCCTTGGGCGAAGGCGGGGTCGTTCTTTTCCTCGCCAGCGTGGAAGCGGGTGTTCTCCAGCACCAGCACGCCGCCGGGCTGCAGCAGCTCCACCGCCTGCTCCGCCGCGATGCCGGTACAGTCCTCGACGAAGCGGACATGCTGCCCGAGCACTTCGCCCAGGGCCGCTGCCATCGGTGCCAGAGACATCTCCGGCACGCGCTTGCCCTTCGGCCGATCGAAATGGCTGCAGACAATGACTTTGGCACCCTTGCCGATCAGCTCGCGGATCGTCGGACACAGGCGCTCTATGCGCGTCAGGTCGGTAATCTTGCCGTCGCGCACCGGGACGTTCAGGTCGGCGCGCAATAGGACGCGCTTGCCGGCGACGTCAACGGTGTCGAGCGTACGAAATGCCATGGGTTGCTCGGTCCTTGTTATCTGGTGGGCTCGTTCTACGCGGAACCGGCCTGACGCCTCAACGCCCGGATCACGGCTCCGTCGTGCGGAACGTGTCGCAACTGGAGACGCTGCCGCCTTGCAACCCTACCGTCAGCCAGTGGACGCGCTGCTGCGCTGACCCGTGGGTGAAGCTGTCCGGCACCACCGTGCCCTGCGCCTGGCGCTGCAGCCTGTCATCGCCAATGGCGGTCGCGGTGGCGACCGCCTGGCGCACATCGGCCTCATCGACGTTGGCGTGGCGGCGGTTCATCCAGTAGGCCCACACGCCGGCCAGGCAGTCAGCCATCAGCTCATTGCGCACCGAATACGCATTCGCCTCCGCACGGCTGGACGCTGCGCGCTGCGCGGCCTGCACCTTCGGCAGGACGCCCAGCAGGTTCTCGACGTGATGCCCGACCTCATGCGCGATGACATAGGCATAGGCGAAGTCTCCCCCGCCGCCGAGGCGCCGTTGCATGTCCTCGAAGAATCTGGTGTCGAGATAAACTTTCCGGTCGGTGGGACAGTAGAACGGCCCCATGGCCGATTGCGCGGTGCCGCAGGCGGATTGCGTGACGCCGTCGAACAGCACCAGCTTCGGCGGCGTGTACTGACGATCGGCCTGCGCCGGCAGCACCTGCGACCAGACATCCTCGGTCTCGCCCAGCACACGCGCCACAAAATTACCGATCTGGTCGCTTGGCGCCCCCTGCCGACCCTGCGGCGCGCTCATTTGTGTCGGCCCGCCGCCGCCAGCAACCATCTGCGCGCCCTCGATCAGCACCAGAGGGTTGATGCCCAGCGCCCAGCCCAGCAGGCCAAGACCGATGATCGTGCCGATGCCCAGCCCGCCGCCGACGCGGAACCCGCCACCCCCACCACCGAAGCCGCGGCGGTCCTCAACATTGTCCGATGGCCTCAGGTCGTCATCACGCATGGGCGCCTCCAGTGGCGGCAAGGATGCAGATCGGCGGGGCGCCGGATCCGGTAAGCTGTTCCACAAACCGCACCCACGCCGTTATCATGCGCCTGCGACCAACAGCAGACGCACCGCGCCAAAATCCACGGGCGGGGCGAACAACAGTTTGCACAGGGAGGCCACATCATGCCGCCGCAGGCGACTGTCCAACGCGTTCGTGAACCCGTCACCGGCCCGGAGATCACGCCGCAGGCGTACCTAGCCGGCATCGACGCCCTGCTGCCCGGTCTGTGCGCCCGCAGCGCGGACACTGAGGCGCTGGGCCGGATTCCAGACGACATCATCAACGATCTGACTCATGCGCATGTATTCCGGGCGCTGCAGCCGGTTCAATGGGGCGGGTTGGAACTCGATCCGGCGACGTTTTTCGAGGGCATGGTGCGTCTCGCCTCCGCCTGCGGCTCGACCGGCTGGGTGGCGAGCGTGGTCGGCGTGCACGCCTGGCATATCGCGCTGTTCGCCGAGGCGGCGCAGCGCGAGGTGTGGGGCCGCGATCCGGATGCGCGCGCCGCCACCTCGCTGGCGCCCACCGGTGCCGTCCGGCGCGAGGAGGGCGGCTTCCACCTGTCCGGCCGCTGGAGTTTCTGCAGCGGCGTCGACCACTGCGCCTGGGTGCTGCTGGGCGGGCTGGTGCCGCCGCCGGACCCGGGCGAGGTATCTGAATATCGTACCTTCCTGGTGCCGCGTGCCGCATTCGACATTGACCAGCAAAGCTGGAACGTCACCGGTCTGGCTGGTACCGGCAGCAAGGACATCGTCGTCAGTGGCACGTTCGTGCCGGCCCATCGCACGCACAGCGTCATTGATGTCTATCACCAAGCCGATCCGGGCTTTGCGATCAACGACCGGCCGCTGTATCGCCTGCCCTGGCACCTGATGTTCTGCAACGCCATCGCCGCGCCTTCGATCGGGGCGGCGGTCGGTGCGCTGCGTGCCTTCGTCGACAACAACCGGGTGCGCGTCCCGGCCATGGGCGGCCCGCCTGTGGCACAGAACCCGGCGATGCACCGGCGCCTCGCGCAGTCGATGACCGAGGTCGAAGCCACCCGTGCCCGCGTCGAGGCAACATGGCGGACGTTCCTGGGTATGGCGGAGGCGGGCGAGGAAATTCCCTACCTCCAGCGGGTGCAGTGCAAGTATGAGGCGGCGCACGCCCTGGCCGTCTGCCCGCGCGCGGTTTATGAAGTGCTGGAAATGAACGGCGGGCGGACAATGCACGCGGATACGCCACTGCAACGCTTCTACCGGGACCTGTTAGCAATGCGGAACCATCCGGCCGCTGCGCTGGAAAGCGCCGCATCCCTGTATGGCGGCGCTTTGCTCGGCGGTGACCGGCCGCCGTTCAATCCGTCACAACGCATCGTGCTCTAGGGGAGGCTTTGACGATGGCAACACTGGATATGGCTGAGTCGCGTACTGTCAGCAAGCAGGCGATCTCACCCGACATCTTTGCGCATTTCGTGCTGCGCACCTCGGATCTGCCCGCGCTGCGGGCGTGGTACCAGACGGTGCTGAACGCGCGCATCGTGCATGACAACGGCACGATCTGCTTCCTGACCTATGACGAGGAGCACCATCGCCTGGCGCTGATCAACGTGCCCGGTCTGCATGCGCCGGACGCCGAGACCTGGGGCCTCGCCCATGTCGCCTATGCCTACCGCACACTCGGCGACCTGCTTTCCACCTATAAGCGGCTGCGCGATGAGGGCATCGTGCCGGTCCGGCCGATCAATCACGGGCCGACGGTGTCGATGTACTACCGCGATCCGGACGGCAACGCGGTGGAGCTGCAGGTGGACGCCTACAAGACCAAGGAAGAGGCAGCGGCATTCTTCGACACGCCGGAGTTCCGCGAAAACCCGATCGGCGTGCTGTTCGACCCGGAGGACCTGCTGCGCCGCTATGAGGCCGGAGAGTCCGAGGCATCCCTGGTGCGCCGGCCGAAGGGCCAGGCGGAGCGGCCGATGGGCGCGAGTCGGTAGCCGGTGGATCGCTGATCGGCAGAAACCGTGGCGCCGCGGTCGCGCGCGCCCGGTTGCTGCACCGACGGCACAGCCATCCGCAGTCCCGCAGCTGGACCCGCTTGCTACCCCTTCACCGATCCCGTCACGCCAGCAACGTAATGTTCAACGAAGAATGAATAGACGACGGCGACCGGGATCGACCCGAGCAGGGCGCCAGCCATCAGCGAGCCCCAGAAGAATACGTCGCCACGCACCAATTCGGACACGATGCCGACCGGCACGGTTTTCTGCTCTGACGATGACAGAAAAACCAGCGCGTAGATGAACTCGTTCCACGACAGCGTGAAGGCGAATATGCCGGCGGAAAGGATGCCGGGGATCGCGACCGGCAGGATGATCCAGATCATTGCCTGCCAGCGCGTGGCGCCGTCGATGCGGGCACACTCCTCCAGTTCCTTCGGAATTGCTTTGAAGTAACCCATCATCAGCCAGGTGGAGAACGGAATCAGGAAGGTTGGATAGGTCAGGATCAGCGACCACGGCGTGTCGCCGATGTGGAAGTCACGGATGATATCGGCCAGCGGAATGAACAGCAGCGTCTGCGGCACCAGATATGTAATGAAAATGCCGGTTCCGAGCATGCCGGCGAAGCGGAAGCGCAGGCGGGACAGCGCATAGCCCGCGAACACGCCGCAGATCAGCGAGATGATCGTCGAGGCCAGCGCGATCAGCATCGTGTTCCACAACCATGTCATGAACATGGTTTCCTCGAGCAGCATCCGGATGTGCTCGAGCGTCGGATTCCAGGTCCAGAATGGATTGTAGTTCTTGGCGTTCCACGGCCGGTACAGTTCCTTGTCCGGCCGCACCGAGGTGATGATCATCCAGTAGAATGGGAACAGCAGGACGACCATGAACGCGGTCAGCGGGATGTAGAACGAGACCCAGCGTCTCCAGCGCGAACCCTCGACCATTAGCGGGTTTCCACCCGGCGGATGTAGAGCAACTGGGTCAGTACGACGACGAACAGCACCGGAAAGATCGCCAGGGAGATTGCCGCGCCTTCCGATAGCAGGCCGGTGCCGATGCCGATCTGATAGGCGTAGGTGGCGAACAGGTGCGTCGCATTTGCCGGCCCGCCGCCGGTCAGGACGTAGACCAATTGGAAATCCGCAAAGGTCTGAATGACCGAGAACAGCGTCACCACCATGGTCACCGGCAGCAGCAGCGGCCAGGTGATATGGCGGAAACGCTGCCAGCCGTTGGCGCCGTCGATCGCCGCGGCTTCCTGCAATTCCGGACTGATCGTCTGGAGCCCGGCCAGCAGGCTGATCGCGTAGAATGGCAGCCCGCGCCAGACATTGACGATGACGATGGAAGCGAACGCCAGGCCGGGCTCGCCCAGCCAGTTGATCCGCGTGGTGATGAAGCCGAGTTGGAACAGCATCCAGTTCAGCACGCTGAACGTCGGATCGAACATCCATTTCCAGGCAAACGTGGACAGCACCGTCGGAATGATGAACGGCAGCAGCACGAACGCTCTGACCCAGGCCTTGCCCTTAAAATTCCGGTTCAGCAACTGTGCCAGCCAAAGGCCCAGCACCAGCTTCAGCACCGTGGTGATGAAGGTGTACCAGCAGGTATTCCAGACGGCGGTGCGGAAGATCGAATCGTTCCACACCTTGTCGAAGTTGGCGAGCCCGACGAAATGGCCGGGCACGCCAACCCGGCTGTTGGTGAGCGACAGCCAGATCCCCTCGACAAATGGGTAGGCGATGAACAACCCCAGCAGCACCGCCGTCGGGAACAGCAGGGCGGAAGCGAACCAGCGTTCGTCCTCGAGCACGCCGGCCTTGCGGTGCGGCCTGCCCATGGTGGCCATCGCCTGCGACATCGCCGGTCAGGCCGCGTAGATTTTCTTCAGTTCACCCTCGGCCCATTTCACCGAGTCCTCGGCCGGCATGCCCTGGACCGCCTTCGCGTACATGTCGACAATGATATACTTGGTCAGTGCCTCGGCTGCCTTCTGGTTCGCCCGGCCCGCGAATCCTGGGACCCGGCCGTATTTCGCGGCGTCGCGATACGGTTCCATGACCGGATCGATGTCCCACATCTTGTCCTTTTCCCACATCGCCGCCGGTCCGCAGGAAAATCCCTTCTGAATCTCAAACCACTGCCGGTAATTCCCCTCGGTATGGAACCAGCGCAGGAAGTCGATCGCGGCTTTCTGGTTCTTTGAATAGCCCATGACCATGGTCGACTGCGCCGAGTGGAAGGCGTACTGACCGCCCGGGCCCGCCGGCAGTCGACCGTGCAGGATGTCCTCCTTCATCGGCTTGTCGTCCTCGGTGCGGTATGTGTCGGGCTTGCGCAGCGTCTCGATGTAGATCGAGGCGCCGTTCAACGTTGCACTGATCGTTCCGGACAGCATCGCCCGGTTGTTCGACGTGTCGTCCCAGGCCAGGCCGCCTTCGTCGAAGGCGTCCTTCCAGAACGCGGTCATGAACTTCACCGACTCGATGGTTTCCTTACTATTGACGGCGACGGTCTTGCCATCGGCCTCGACCTCCTTGCCGCCGAATGACCACATCATCGGATAGGCAAAGGTCGGGGCATCGCCGAAGGTATGGCCGAGCGTCTGACCAAGCGGGTGGCCGGCGGCTTTCAGCTTCTTGCCGGCGGCGCGGTATTCATCCCAGGTCTTGGGGAACTGGTCCCACCCGGCCTGTTTGAACCACGATTTCCGGTATGCGACCTCGGCGCCAATGATGCAGTATGGCACTGAAATCCAGCGCTTGCCGTCGTTCGAGTTGCCCTGCGCGATCTGGTAGTAGCCGCCCTGTGCTGGACCGATCGCCTCACACAGCTCGGACACGTCCGCCAGGGAGTCGGCGTAAAGCTGTGCATTCGAGTTGAATGCCATGATCAGGTCCGGACCCGACTTCGACTGGATGCCGGCGGTGGTGCGCGCCTGGAGGTCGTTGGCGTTGATGGTTTCCAGCGTGATTTTGATACCAAGCTGCTTTTCGGCTTCAGGGATCAATTTCTTCCGTAGCAACTCGTCTGCCGCCGGAACAAAATCGTTCCACTTCAACCAGTGGACGGTTGTGGACTGTGCATAGGCCGGCGCTTGGCCGGAGGCGAGAATGCCGGTCAAGCCGCCAGCAGCCGAGAGACCGGCCGCCTGCATCAGGCGGCGGCGCGCAATCCGTGACATCCGATTCACTCCCTGACATTTTATTATGGAACTTGTTGTACCGGCAGAACGCGCGCCGGTAAAGCGATACCATCGCCGGCGGGGCCGATCGCCAGATGCGCGATGTGAACGACGCACCTGACAACTGTGGCGCGACCACCGGTCCTAGGCGGCCTGGCCATCGACGGCGGCGCTGGCCCGCAGCAGGTTGTCGATCTGGCTATCTGACAAGCCCGCCTCAGACAGCACCGCGCGCGTGTCCCAGCCGATCGGGCGGGCGGGACGGCCGACGGCAGGCGCAATGCCATCGGTCAGAACCGTCGGACGGATAGAGCGGATTGAACCTTCCTGGTCATGCGTTTCTGCCACCAGCAGATCCACTGCGCTCAGCTGCGGATCGTCAGCCAGGGTTTCCAGCGTATGGCACGGGGCCGCTGGCACATCCGCCGCCGCCAGCGCCTGCAGCCAGTGTGCCGTCGGCCGACCACGAAGGGTCTCGCGGCGGATCTCGATCCACTCACCGATGTTGCGCAGCCGATCGGCGACTGTACGGAAGCGCGGATCGCTGATCAGGTCGGCCCGGCCGACAGCGCTCAGGAATGAGCGCACCTGGACATCCGTCGCGGCTGAAACCGTGATCCATCCATCGGCGGTCGCAATCGGCTGGTTGTTGGGTTCCAGCAGTGGCGTGTAGCCGGGCGGCCCCAGCGGCGGCGAAAATGTCGCCGGCCCCAGATGCTCCTGCAGCACGAACGCAGCCATGGTTTCGTGCATTGGGACCTCGATGGCCGACCCGGCGCCGGTGCGCGTGCGCCGTACCAGCGCGGCCAGGATGGCGCCAGCAGCGATCTCTCCGGTGACGTGGTCGCAGATCAGCAGCGGTGCATAGCGCGCAGCGCCGTCTCGCCGCTGTGCAAGCCCCGCGATCCCTGAGACTGACTGCACCACGCCGTCATAGGCCGGGCGCCCGCGATACGGCCCACCGGGTCCAAAGCCGGTTATCGTGCAGTGCACCAGATTAGGCCGTGTCGCCCGCGTTGAGGCGGCGTCCAGGCCAAGGCGCTGCAGCGCGTCTGGACGCATGTTGGAAACCAGCACGTCGCAGCCGTCCAACACCTGCAGCAGCGCCGCGTGGGCTCCATTATGCTTCAGGTTGAGGCACAGCATCCGCTTTTTTCGGTTGAAGTGCAGGAACATGCCGGAGTGCTTGCCGGTCGGTGACGGGCCGCCCAGGGTGCGCAGTACGTCGCCCTCCGGTGGCTCAAGCTTGATGATCTCGGCGCCGTAGTCCGCCAGGCGCTGCGTGCAGGAGGGGCCGACCACGACCGATGTCAGATCGAGCACGCGACAGCCCTCGAGGAACGGCATCGTCATGGACTTCTCCTTAAGCTCCGTCCTTGCGGGACAGGGCGGAGCCGGTGTGACCTGGGCGGCAGATTGCCCACCGGTGTCGCGCCAGACAAACTTTCCATGGCTCGCGTCAAAGTGCGTCGGTACCGCAGCAACAATGGTCTGTTCGCGCCGTTCATAGCCGTTCGGGAGTGCTGCAACAGCTTTTGGTCGTACATTCAGACCCAGCCCGGGCTGCCATCCGGTAAGCGATGCATCAGTCACCTCGAATATGGCGGGATCGGAAGGAAGCAGGAAGCTCTTCCGGAAGACGCCCACTGATGGCGGCGGGCCCACGACGGGCTTCGAGTAAAGCCCCTGCCGCGGGCGACGGGTTAAGCCGGAAAGCGCTGCCGTAGCTACAGGAGAAAGATACCATGGCAACGACGAATGACCTTAAGACGCTCTATGAAGAAGAACTGGGCGACCTGTGGTCGGCAAACGATCAGATGCAGCGCATTGTTGCCAAGATGGCAGAGCAGGCATCTGGCGACGCCGTGAAACAGTTGCTGCAGAAATCTGTTGACGGAATCGCAAATCACACTGCGACCATCCGATCGATGGTAGAGAATTATGGCGGCAAGAAAGACCACTGTCGCGGCATGGAGGGCTTGGTTGAAGAAGCCAGGAAACATGCGTTGGATACGCCCCTTGATCCGGATCTGCGGGACCTCGAGCTCATTGCCCAGTATCAAAGGATGTCGCATTACGGCCTTGCCGGCTTCGGCACCGCGACGGCTTATGCAAGCGTTCTTGGCCTAAATGACGATGCCCAGAAGCTGAAGCAGATCGTTAACGATATCTATCGTGCCGATGAATATTCCTCTCAGCTTGCCGTAAGCGCCGAGCAGTCGATCAAGGGCTGAACTCAGGGGGAAGCAGGCTCCGCCTTGCTCTCCTTCACGCTGTAACGAGCGGTATAGCGATCCCGTACTTGCCGGGATCGCTGTGCTGTATTGTCGTCACGTACGGGCCATTCATGATGCCTACGTGGTGACACGACAATCTGACGAAGGCTAAACGCATGGCGCAATCGGCGGTGACCTTCTACAGCAGTTCCAACGGCGATCGGTGGCAACTCGTGACTGACGCGGAGAGCGGCCTGCACCTGGTCCGGCATGAACCGGCGCTTGCGTCCGGCGGCCAGTCCTCGGAGGTGGAAGTGCCTGAGTTCTTAAGCCGTACCGGCAACACGCCGCAGGGCGAGGCGCTGCGGCGAATGCTTGAGGAACGCGGCGTCACCGACATGGAGGACGAATAACAGCGTTTGGCCGATATGCCGGGCGTCCCGTGTTACGTCTTGCGCACATTCCAAAACAGCGCATAGCCGCCCAGCACGCCAGCGACATTCTTCTGATAAGTCCAGGTTGGCAGCGTCTGCCCGAGCGGAATGTAGGGGATGTCAACGAAGGCCTGGCGTTGGATGTCTTCGGCAATCGCCTTCTGTGCTGCGGGATCGCCCGCCATCAGCCATTGATCGCGCAAGGCCTCCAGCCGCGGGTTATCCGGCCAACCCCGTGAGGCGGCCTTGCCGTTGCCGCGCAGCCAGACATGTACCGCGGGGTCAAACTGGTCGAGGCCTGACCACAGGGTGAAGAACGCACTCCACCCGCCGTCCTCCACTGCCTCGGTCTTCATCAGGAGTTTGATCGTGCTGCCCCAGTCCGTATAGCGCGGATCGACGTTCAGGCCGACCTTCTGCAGCATGTCGACGCCAACCTCGGCCAGCGCACGCAGGGACGGGAAATCCGACGGTACCGGAACGACAACCTTCTCACCCTTGTAGCCCGAGGCTGCCACCATCTGCCGGGCTGCGGCCAGGTCACGTGGACCGGTCAGCGCCTCCATGCCTACCGCGCTGGCCATCGGTGATTGAGGACAGAACATGCCGACCCCGGTGCGCCAATTGCGCGAATCGGTCGTCGCAACCGCGATCATAAAGTCTTCCTGGTTCACTGCCCCCAGCAGCGCGCGGCGCAGCGCCGGATTGTTTAACGGCGGCTGTAGCTGGTTGAAGCGCAGTCCGGCGAGATAGCCGAGCGGGTCGGGGGGAGGCACGGTCAGGTTCTTTGCCGCACGCAGAACCGGCAGCAAGTCGTAGGTCGGCGCCTCCCACCAATCGTGCTCACCCGCCTGCATCGCCGCCGCAGCAGTGTTCGCGTCCGGCAGCACGTGCCACTCGACACGCTCCACATTCACGATCTTCGGCCCGGCGAGGAAACTCGGTGTGCCGTCAGGCCTTGGCACGTAGGAGGCATTACGCTCATAAGCGACCAAAGAACCGGCGATATGCTCTTTGGCAACAAACCGGAACGGACCGCTGCCGGTCATGTCGGTAACCTGTTTGAAGGGATCAGTATTCGCCAGATGCTCCGGCATCATGATGCAGATATTGGAACCAGCCTTGCCCAACGCTGCAGGCAGCAGGGGGAACGGTCGTTTCAGGCGGAACCTGATCGTGCGGTCGTCCGGCGCTTCCAGTGCCTCGGTGACGGTCATCAACGTCTGGCCGAAACTGTCGCGTGCGCCCCAGCGGCGGATACTGGCGACACAGTCACGTGCAGTGACCTTTTCGCCATTGTGCCAAAGCAGGCTATCGCGAAGCGCGATCAGCCAGGTCTTGCCGTCGTCCTCAAGACGATGACCCGCGGCCATCTGTGGCTGGGGTTGGTAGGCTGCGTCGATGCCATAAAGCGTGTCGAACACCATCATGCCGTGGTTGCGAACGACGTAGGCCTGCGACCACACCGGATCGAGCACCGACAGGTCCGATTGCGGGATGAATTTCAGCACGCGATTCTGTTGCGCTTGGACAAGGCCGGGTGCGGCCAGCGCGGCCGTCGCGGCGGTAATGAAGTTGCGGCGTCGCATCATGTGTGTGTCCAATCCTGCTCCAGGAAGTGTTCCGACCGCCCTCTCCGCGCGGACCGGCCATGCAGCCGATCATTCCACACAAGTGCATTCAGGTCGAAGTCTCGTCACGCGGCTGATTGGGTCATGCCACAGGGCAGACCGGTCATGCCCAGTCGTTGGCATGGCTCAACTTCTGGTCCCTATGCGCCTGTCTCAGTCGAGCCGCCGCGTCATTCGCTTGAGGGTCGCGACCTGCCGCAGGAACTCCTTTCGTGGCTGCGCCGGACTGCCCAGCAGAATGGACCCTGCCGGCGTATCCGAAATGACGCCGGCCTGCGCACCGACCTGGGTGCCCTTACCGATCCGCAGATGGCCCGCCATCGCCGCCTGGCCGCCGATCTGCACGAAATCCTCAAGCACGGTCGAGCCCGCGATCCCAACCTGCGCCACAATGACGCAGCAACGCCCAACCTGAACGTTGTGCCCGATCTGCACCAGATTATCGATCCGCGTTCCGGCGCCCACGATCGTGTCGCGCGTTGACCCCCGATCGATCGTCGAGTTTGCCCCGACCTCGACATCGTCTCCCAGCAATACCCTTCCAAGTTGCGGAATGCTCAAGAATCCGCTCGGCGTTGAAGCAAAGCTGAAGCCCTCCTGGCCAATCCGCGCACCCGGATAGACGTAGACGCGGCACCCCAGGAGCGCGTGGCTGATGCTGGCGTGTGCGCCAACCCGGCAGTCTTGCCCCAACACCACGCCTTCACCAATCGTGACCTGTGGACCGATACGGCAGCCGGGACCAATCTCCGCCCGGGCTTCAATAACGGCGTTGGGGCCGATTTGTGCCGTCTCATCGATCACCGCCTCGTCGTCGACCACGGCCGAGGGGTGGATACCGGGGCGCGGCGGTGGCGCTGGATGGAACAGGGCAGCGACGCGCGCCCACCCTTCATAGGTTGCGGTCGTGACCACGGCGATTGAGCCGGCAGGAACGCGGTCCTGCATGTCAGGATGGACGATCACCGCACCAGCCAAGGTTCGCTCCAAAGCTGCCGCATAGCGCCGGTTGTCGAGGAAGCTGACCTGATCCGGCTGCGCCGACTGTAACGGCGCAACCCCGGTGAATAGCCGGTCGCTGACCGGCGCTGTCGCCGCGGCGACTGCGGCGATATCGGCCAAGCCGTGTGGACCGCAGCGCGCATAGAACCGCGCGTCACCCATGGGCGCTTCGAGCAAGGTCGTCGTTCCTCCACGGGCGCGCCGGTGCGGTGCGCGGTATGTCCGGCTGATGCCGGAGACTGAACGTTAGCGGACCGGGACGAAGAGCGCTATCCGTGCGCGGCTCACGCGCGCGCAGCCACCTCCGTCGGCGCCACCAGCGCCCGCAACCGTTCCGCCGTTTCCGCATCCGCCGGATAGAACGCTTCGATAATCAATTCCGACAGTGTCACCTCCGTCGGCGTGCCGAAGATCGTCGTCGTCGAGATCAGCGACAGCCGCCCCACCGGCGTATCGAGCAGCAGCGGCAGTGCCACGCCGGGATCGGTCTGACTCCCCACCGCCGCTCCACCGGGCAGCGCCACTAACTCCGCCAGCAGCGCGTCGAGCGCCGGATCGGCGCTCGCCTCCGCCTGCCGGCGCAGCCGTTCCAGCACGTGGTGCCGCCACTCCGGCAGGTTGGCGATGCGCGGCGCCATCCCGCCGGGGTGCAGGCTGAGCCGCAGCACATTCACCGGCGGCTGCAGCAGCGTCTGGTCAGTCACGCCGGCGAGCAGCGGCGCTACTGCCTCGTTCGCCGTCACCAGGGTCCAGCGCCGGTCCACCGCCAGCGCCGGGTTCGGCCCGTGCGCGTGCAGGATCGTCTCGACAATGCCGCGTGCCGCCGCCAATCCCGGGTCGTCCAACGGCCGCTCCGGGTAGAACGGCGCAAATCCGGCCGACAGCAGCAGCACATTCCGCTCGCGTAGCGGCACTTCCAGCGTCTCGGCCAGCCGCAGCACCATGTCCCGACTCGGCTGAGCACGACCGCTTTCGATGAAGCTCAGGTGCCGCTGCGAGATCTCGGCGTCCAGCGCCAGGTCCAACTGGCTCCGCCGGCGCCGTTGCCGCCACAGGCGCAAATGATCCCCGATCGGCCGGGAAGAGGCGGGGGGCGGGAAGGGTAGGACGTTTTCCATGTCCGGCACCCTAACCGACGGGAAAACACGCCGCGATGACCTCGCGCGTAATCGACCGGACCCCGTCGGCCTCGGCAGCCTGTGCGTGTCGCAACCGCACGAGGAGGCCACTGCCCATGCCATTCCCCCGCACCGAACGCGTGATCCACCGCAACGGCGCCGAACTTCATTGCCAGGCGGTCGGCGAAGGCCGCCCGGTCGTGTTCCTCGCCAGCTGGAGCCTGCCCGGCGAGTCCTGGGCGTTCCAGACAGACACGCTCGCCCAGGCGGGCTACCGCTGCATCACCTATGACCGGCGAGGCCACGGCCACTCCCCTGATCCTGGCGGGGCCTACGACTTCGATACGCTGGCCGACGACCTGGCGGCGGTACTCGAGGCGCATGCCGTCACCGCTGGGGCGCTGGTTACGTTCTCCGCCGGCAGTGGCGAAGCGGTCCGCTACCTGACCCGCCATGGCGACGGCCGGGTCAGCCGTCTGGCAATGATCGCTCCCACAACGCCGCTCCTGGTCCGTACGCCGGACAATCCGCAGGGCGTGGACCCGGCGCTATTCGAGGCATTCATCCGCGACGAACTGCGTCCCGACTGGCGCGGCTGGCTCGATCGTAACGCCCGCCCGTTCGGCGGGCCGGACGTGCCGCAGGCGACGCTGGACTGGATCATCCGTCTGGCCCTGCAAGCCTCTCCCCACGCGCTGGAAGCGTTCCACTGCGCACTGGCGACCACCGATATGCGCCAGGAACTGACCCGGCTGCGCTTGCCGGTGCTGATCCTGCAGGGCGAGCACGACCTGTCCTCGCCCCTGCACCTGACCGGGGAGCCGACGGCAAGGCTGATCCCAGGCGCACGGCTGACCGTCTATGCCGGCGGGCCGCACGGGCTGCCTTACAGCCACACCGACCGGGTCAACACCGACCTGCTGGCCTTCCTCCAGGAGGGCTGAGGCATGCCTGCACGCCTCATCCGGACGTCAGGCGTCGCAATGACAGCGCGCTGCAGCGGCATCTGCCTTCCCGCCACACCGCCGAACGGCGCCTTCGGCACGATGGCGGTGCGTCGTCCCACACTTCCGATTACACAGGAGCACTGACCATGTCCGGACTGCTTCGGACCGCTACAGTCCCTTCCGCCGCGACCGCCGCGTCCCGCCGCTGGTGGGCGCTCGGCGTCGTCGTCGCCGCACAGTTCATGTTCGTGGTCGATGCCTTTGTCGTCAACGTGGCCATCCCCAGCATCCGCCGTGACCTCGGTGCCACCGCCGGCGAAATGGAAGCGGTCCTGGCGTTGTACCAGATCGCCTATGCCGCCTGCGTCATCACGGGCAGCCGCCTCGGTGACATTTATGGCCGGCGGCGCGTCTTCCTGACCGGCGTGCTGACCTTCACCGCCACCTCCGTCTGGTGCGGCTTGGCCGGCTCCGGCGCGGAACTGGTGATCGCCCGCGTGGCACAGGGCGCCTCAGCGGCGCTGATGGTGCCGCAGGTGCTGGCAACGATCCACGCGCTGTTCCCCGGCGAGGGTCGCGGCCGGGCCTTCGCCATATTCGGCATCGCGCTCGGTATGGGCGGCGCGGTCGGCTTTGCTGCCGGTGGCTGGCTGGTGACCCTGGACCTCGGCGGGCTTGGCTGGCGTACGATCTTCCTGGTGAACCTGCCCATCGGCCTGGCCGTTGCCGCGGCCGCCGCCCGCCTGATGCCAGCCGGCGAACGCCGCCCCGGCACCCGGCTGGACATTGCCGGTGCAGTCCTGCTGTTCGTGGCCCTGATCGCCCTCATCGGCCCGGTGCTGGCGGGGCATGAACTCG
The DNA here is from genome assembly GCA_018240405.1 of Pseudomonadota bacterium. Lineage (GTDB taxonomy): Bacteria > Pseudomonadota > Alphaproteobacteria > Acetobacterales > Acetobacteraceae > Rhodopila. The sequence goes on along the minus strand of JAFEFW010000615.1, from coordinate 16,659 downwards.
GCTGGCCCTGGTGGCTGTGGCTGGTGATGGCCGATGGCGCGATCCTGCTGTGGGTCTTCCTGCGCCTGGAGCGCCGGGTCGAGCGCCACGGCGGCCTGCCGCTGATCGACCTCGCGCTGCTGGGCAACCGCGGTTTCCTGCGCGGTCTTGCCGCGGCCTTCAGCTTCCACTTCGGCAACGTCTCCTTCTACCTGCTGATGACGTTCTTCATGCAAGCCAGCCTCGGATTCTCGCCATTGCAAAGCGGGCTGGCCGTTGGCCCGTTGGCGATCGCCTTCACCATCGCCGCGCACTATGCCGGCGGCTGGGTTGCCAAGGCCGGGGTGCGTGTCCTGCTGCTTGGTTGTGGCATCCAACTTCTGGGGATCGTGGCGTTGTTCGACGTCGCGATGTTCCTACCGCATGCCGGAATGACCACGATGATGCTGGTGCTGCCAATCTTCGGCGCCGGGCAAGGCCTGGTGATGGCGCCGCTCGCCGGGGTCGTGTTGGCGCGGGTGCCAACCACCCATGCCGGTTCCGGCGCGGGCATGCTGAACACCACCCAACAGGGGGCCGGGGCGGCCGGTGTCGCAGCGGTCGGCGCCGTCTACGCTGTCGGCGGCGTCAACGGCTCACTGATCCTCCTGGCTGCAAGCGTGGTCGCAACTGCGATGCTGCTGCGCCGGATATCTTAACTCGATGCCACTCTGTGTCGGATTGATCTGGCGCCACCCCGGTAACGCGCGCCGGGGTGGCGCGACTGAAATCAAGCCGACACAGAGCACAAAAAGCTCAGCACGGCGCAGCACTGAGCGCTTCTAGACCGTACTGGGTCCCCCGAGAATTGTCGTGGCCTGGGCCGAGAGCACCCCGCCATTCCCGTGCACCAGCGCGACGTTCGCCACCGGCACCTGCCGGGCGCCGCATTCGCCGCGCAACTGCCGCACCGCTTCGATCAGGATCAGCAGTCCGTACATCCCGGGATGGCAATACGACAACCCGCCGCCATTGGTGTTCACCGGCAGCGAGCCGCCCGGCGCGATACGGCCGCCCTGGACGAACGGTCCACCCTCGCCCTTTTTGCAGAATCCCAGATCCTCCAGGAACAGGATCGGGTTGATGGTGAAGGCGTCATACAGCGCCAGCACATTGACCTCGGACGGCTTCACGCCGGCGGCCGCATAGGCCTGTCGTCCGGACTCGATTGCCCCGGTATGCGTCAGCACCGGCATCGAGCTGATGTTCGCATGCGTGATCGACTGCCCGCTGCCGAGCACATAGACCGGCTGGTGCTTCAGGTGCAGTGCGCGGTCCGCACGGGTCATCACGATCGCGCCACCGCCGTCTGTCACCAGGCAGATATCTCGTACCGTGAATGGTTCGCTGATGGGACGAGCATTCAGCACATCGGCCACCGTCAGGGGCTTCTTCTCCCACGCGGCCGGGTTCAGCAGCGCCCACTCGCGCGCCGCCACCGCCACCTCGGCCATCTGCTCGCGCGTCGTGCCATACTCATGCATGTGCCGGCTGGCCGCCATGGCGTAGGCGGTCGCGGGCAGGAACGGCTGGTACGGCGTCTCGTATGGGTTGTATTCGCGCGCGGACGCTGCCCGGCGTCCGACGGTGCGCTGCGTGCTGCCGTAGGCGATGACAGCGACGTTGCACAACCCCGCCTCCAGTGCCGCATGCGCATGCGCCACATGGATCTCGAAGGACGAGCCACCTACGATGGTACTATCCGTATAGGCATTGGGCAGGCCGAGGTATTCCGTCAGTGCCATAGCCGAGAAGCGCGACTGTGTGCTGGCGCAGAACACGCCATCAACGTCCTGCAGCGTCAGTCCGGCATCCTCCAGCGCGCGGTGGATGCCCTGCGCCATCAGGTCGATCGGGCTCATGAGCGCCGCAACGGACCCAAGATCGGATTCGGCGGCGCCGACAATGGCGACGCTACCGCGGGTGATGCTGCTCATTGGCCGGCCTCCACAGGGGTGAACACGGGGTAGGGGTCGTCATCCCCCGGAGGTTGATGCACGCGGAACTTCACCCGCAGGCCGATCTTCACGTCGCGTGGCGGAATCCCCTCAATCCGGGTCATCAGCCGGAAACCCTCGTCCACGTCGACCAGGCAGACATTGTACGGCTCGCCCTCCCGTGGATGCACCACTGTGGTCGCATGCACCGTGCCCAGGCCTTTGCTGACCCGCCACTCGAGGTCCGCCGCTCCGGTGCCCGGTGCGACCACGCGCGGGTAGAATACGGCGCGGCCGAGCGAGGGGCTGAACTGATAGCCGAGTTCGCCACGTTTCAAGTGATCGATGTATGTCGCCAGCGGCGATGCTGTGGCCTTCGTCATACAGCCTTGTCCCTTCCGCATCCCATGAGGTCCACGCTGATAGCGCCGCTATCCGGTCTCGCCAAATGCGCCGGACGCGGGACGGGGTGGCGAAACGCGCGTCCCGCTTGCGAACCGGCGCCGGCAGCGCCAAATTCGGCTCATGGCAAAATCCCTCCCGCCCGAAACCTCTTCGCCCGACGCCTTTTTGACCGGCCAGTTGCTGATCGCCATGCCGGCTATGGCCGACCCGCGGTTCGCCCACACCGTGGTCTACATGTGCGCCCACACAAACGAAGGTGCCATGGGCTTGGTGCTGAACCGCCCGATCGTCAAACCCACCTTCGACGATCTGCTGAAACAGCTTAACGTCGAGCCGTCGCCCCCCGCTCGGCAAATACGACTGTGTGCGGGCGGGCCGGTGGCGAATGCACGTGGCTTCGTGCTGCACACCAGCGACTGGACGGGTGAGGGCAGCCTGAAGGTGGACGACTCGATGGCGCTGACTGCCAGCCTGGATGTGCTGAAGGTGATCGCCGAGGGCGGTGGGCCGCGTGAGTGCATTCTTGCCTTGGGCTACGCCGGTTGGGGACCCGGGCAGCTGGACAAGGAGATCCAGCAAAACGCGTGGCTATCCGTGTCCGCGGATGAGACGCTGCTGTTCGACCCGGACCACGACACCAAGTGGCGCCGCGCCCTGGCCAAGCTGCATATCGATCCGCTGCTGCTGTCCGACGTCGCCGGGCACGCTTAGGCAGCGCGAGCCTACCAGCCCTTCAGAGACAGACGCGTAGACCCACCGGCCCCGGTTACCGCGCCGGCGTGCGCGACGCTACGATCGGCCGGCTTGGCCCTGTCCGCACGCCGCTGACGCAATGGCGGCGGTGAAGGCTCCGACTCCGTATACCGAATCAACATTAAGTCTTTGGTAACCGGTCTGCCCTAGCGTTTGGCCCCGTCAGCAGGAGCCAAGGGTGACCACGCAACTTGCCGATCTGACCCATCTGGTGCGTGACCTCCTCCGGAACCATGACATCGATCTGGAGGAGACGGCGCCGTTCGACGACCTGCCGCTCTGGGACTCGATGTATCTCGTCGCCCTGGTGGTTGAGGTTGAAGACCACTTCGGCGTCATGTTCGAACCGGAAGAGATAGAAGGGATTGTCACGCCGGCCGATCTACTGCGGCTGATTGCGAACAAGCGCGTGCTGGTCCGGAACTGACGGTGGCGTTCAATTCGTTCTCGTTTCTTCTGTGGTTTCTGCCGCTGGCGCTGGCGGGATATGCAGCTGCCAGCCGCGGTGGCGCGCGGTGGGCGAAGTTGTGGCTGATCGTCATGTCGCTGCTGTTCTATGCCTGCGGCGCCTGGCGCTCGATCCCGGTGCTACTGCTGTCGGTTGCCGGCAACGTCGTGCTTCTGCACGTTATTGCGGCCGGCCACAGATACCGCGCATGGCTTGCCGCGACCGGCGTCGTCGCTAATCTCGCGCTGCTGGGCTGGTTCAAGTATGCGGTACCCGTGCTGGGTGTCGATACGGGACTGCCGCTTGGCATCAGCTTCTTCACCTTTGTCCAGATTGGCAGCCTGCTGTCGCAGGCGTTCTCTGATGAGCCGGCTCCGCGCACCTGGGACCAGGTGCTGTTCGTTCTTTTCTTTCCAACGATCACCTCAGGCCCCATCCTGAACTCACGCGAAACGATGCCGCAGTTCGCACGTTCGGACAGTTGGCGGCTTACGGCGACCGACCTGTCTGTTGGCAGTGGCTTCTTCATTATCGGCTTGCTGAAGAAAGGACTTCTGGCTGATCCGCTCGGTCCCCTGGTCGCTGACGGCTTTGCCAATGCCGATAGCCTGACGCTGCCGGCGGCCTGGTGGACTGCCGTCGCCTGGTCGCTGCAGCTTTACTTCGACTTCTCGGGCTACACCGATATGGCGATTGGCCTGGGATGGATGTTTGGCTTCCGTCTGCCTGACAATTTCGACCAACCCTACAAGGCGCGCTGCGTCATCGACTATTGGCAGCGTTGGCACATGTCGCTGACACGCTTTCTGATGAACAACGTGCATGCGCCGCTGACGTTGACCGTACTCCGGTGGCGGCGGCGCCGCGACCTTGCAATTGATGACAAGGCCCGCCGCACAGCCTCGGGATTCGTTACAATGATGGTGGGCCCGATCCTGGTAACGATGCTGCTGATCGGTGTCTGGCACGGGCCCCGTTGGACGTACGTTCTGTTCGGCCTGCTGCATGCCATGTTTCTTTTGGTCAACCATGCCTGGCGCCTCTGGCGTGGGCCGGTCCTGCCGACAGGGGTTGCCGTGGCCTTGACCTATGGTGCCGTGCTTGTCGGCGCGGTGCTGTTCCGTGCATCGACGCCAACCGAGGCGGCCGCGGTTCTCGCCGGCATGACCGGCGCCCATGGCATCGGCTACTCACCAGCCGATGTGCGGCCGCTCCTGAACGCACTGTGGGTCGCCGCGCTCTTTGTCGTCATCTGGTTCGCCCCAACCACGCGGCAGTTCATGTTGCGGGCGCCTGGCATCCGCCTGTCCTGGGCACCGACGCCGCGCTGGGCCGCGGCATTCGGCTGCGGCGTTACGTTGGGGATCTTGGCGGCGGGAGGGACGGGCGAGTTCGTCTATTTCCGGTTTTGAACCGCTATCTGGGCGCCCTGGGGTTATGCAGCGGCCTCAGCTTTGCCGTGGTGTGGCTTTGGCTGTGGGCTGCCCCGATGGCCTACATGGACCCGGAATACCCGTCCTGGCGTGCCAAGCAGATCATGTTGGCGCGGTGCGACCTCGGTGAGGTGATCATCCTCGGCGACTCCCGAGCCGCCGCAGATATCATTCCCGCCAATCTGCCGATGACCGCAACCAATCTCGCTGTCGGCGGGGGCACGGCGATCGAAGCCTATGTTGTGCTGTCCCGCGCTCTTTCCTGCCCCACGCCGCCAAAACTGGTGTTACTCTCGCTTGACCCGGGACACTTCGTTCGCCCGGACCTGTTCTGGGAACGCAGCGTCCGCTTCGGCCTTGTGGACCGCCACGACATCGCGGCCCTGCGTGCCGTGTCGCTCCGGACCGGCGACCTGTCCGTCTATCGTGGCCGTGGCATGACCATGCTGCCGCTGCAGGTCCGGGACCTGCTGGAGGACCTGAGGTTTCCGCCATATTACTTTGGCGCACTGGCGCGCAGCCTCGGTATGCTTCGTTGGTCCCGCAACGAACGCGCACTGGCGGCGACGCTGCTGTCCCGGGGACACTACGGCTTTGGCGCTGACGCGGGATCCGACGGCGTGGCGATGGAAGGGCACTTGTCGACGTTCCGTCCGCTGCCGGTGCTGGACGCCTATTTTCATCGCCTGCTGGCCCTGCTGGACCTGTATGGCATCGAGACGCGGTTTCTCACGATGCCTGTCAATGAAGCGACCTGGTCCCGTCTGGATCCGTCTGTGATGCGCGCTTACAAGGCCTACCTCGCCGGCTATGCCGCACGTTACGCCTTGTTCCGAATCGACGACAATTTGCCATCGCACTGGCCGGACCGCTTCTTCGGCGACCAGTTCTGCCACCTCAATCCTGAAGGAGCCAAACTGTATAGTGCCCTATTGGCTCAGCGGCTGCAGGCGGCGCCACCGAGCACACAGAATGAGGCGCAGAATGGATGGTTGAGCGAGACGGGGCGGGATGCCTCCGTCAAACTCGTTCCCATCTCGAAGCGCGGGTCGTAGGCCAGCAACGTGCAGGCCAGCACGACCGGTGCTGACGCGCCGTTGCGCTTTACCACCATCCGTGAGGAGGCACACATCACCTCCGCAGGCGATTTGTGCAGGATGCCCCAGCACGCGTTGGTAATTTCCGGTACATCTTGCAACGGATCCATTTCGGGAAACAGCATGAGCCGGACCGGATCGTGCGCGTCCACGGGGATGTCGTGCGCGGCGAACAAGCGCGCGAAGCCGGCGCGCAGCTGTGTTTCGCTTTCGCCGGTGAAGGAACTGCGGCCGGCGACGTCGATGCGGAAGCCGTTGCGCGCCAGCCAGATGAGCCCGTCCAGCATTGGTGCCCAGGATCGCCGTCCACGTTCCTGCTCATGCACGGCTGCATCGTAATGATCGATCGAGATGCGAAGTGTCAGGCGGTCGCCATAGCGCTCGCGAAGTGCCAGCAGCGGCTCCCGACGTTTCCGTAGCGGCTTCATTGCGTTGGTCAGTACCAGAGCCTCGAGCCCACGCGCCAGCACGTCGTTGAGCATGTCGATCAGATCGGGGTTCATGAACGGCTCGCCGCCAGTGAAGCCGATAAGCTTCGTCGGCAGCCGCTGGCGTTCGATCTCGTCCAGATAGGCCGCCACTTCGGCTCGCGTCAGGTAGACAAGGTTTTCATTGCGCGGCGATGATTCGATGTAGCAGTGGCCACAGGTCAGGTTGCACAGCGTTCCGGTGTTGAACCACAGGGTTTCCAGCGCCGTCAGAGCGACCGTCGCCCGTGTCTCCCCCTTTGCGGTGATGAAGGGATTGCGGAATTTCTCAGGGTTGAGCGCGTGTACGATCTGGTCCAAGTGGCGGCCTCTGATTGCGCAGGTATCGTAGAGGCGGCAATCGTTCGACGCAAAAGCGCTCGGACCGCCACAGATTACACCGGTCGACCGCGGTGCGTCCCCGGCGGTGGCAACGTCAGCGAGATCGCGGTCTGGTCACTCTGTCGTCGCCAGCAGCCGTGCAACCCGTGCCGACGGCCGTACCAGCCCGCCACGCGCCCAGCCTCCAGCCGTCGTCCGCGTCGGCACGAGCAGTCCGGCGCCGTCGCGCCGCGGCGGTCCCTTTGTAACGTCGTAGGCCATGGCAAAGCGGGGTGAAGCCAAAGCGGTTGACCCCGTCCAGGCCGCCGCGACCCGTCGTCCGTAGGCTTCGCCCAGAGCCGGGGTAGACGAATGATATTGCGCCGCGGCGACTGGCCATGCGCCGGCGCGCTGGAACAGTTCCATCAGGAACCGCGCGGCGTACCGGGCATTAGCCGCCGGATCGAACGCCTCCTCCAACGAAGCGAAAGCCTGCGGATGATGCATCAGGTTCACCTGCATGCAGCCAACATCAATTGACCGGACACCCCGTGCCTGCAGCCGTTGTACCTCGGCAATGGCGGCTGCCTTGCTGGCGAACACCATGCCCTGCCCCTCGGCGTTCAGCGTCCATGGCCAGGGTTGCACGCGCCCGGTTTGTGGGTCCGGCCGTCCGCTCTCGACCCGGCCGATCGCGACCAGCAGGTTCGGCGGGATCGGGCTACCGCGCGTGGCGCCGGCGATCGCCGCCTCGCACTGGGCGGACGGCGAGCCGGTGGCCGGCGGCACAAGTTGAGCTTGGCCCCAACGCGGCAGCGCCAGGACCAGAAGGACGGCCAGAACAATCGGTCGCATGCGTCCGATGGTAGAAACACTGCACCGATCGAGTCTGCCCCGGTAAGGCCACTCTCACGTCATTGTTCCATCACCGTTTCCGGCGTGCCGTGGCGAGTCTGGCTGGAAAATTCTCGCGCCGCTGGGAATACAACCGATGAATTGTTCGTCTAACATGTTCGCGGGGCTGTCGGGGAGGCAGCCCGCCATCTGCTGACCTGCCGGAGCCAACCCATGACGGACATCGTCCTGCCGTTCGACAAGACTCGCGACAACACCCTGTCACGCCGGGCCTTCGGCGCAATCACTCTGGGCGCCGGGGCGGCTGTCGGGACCGCCGCCATTGCCGCCGATCGCCCGGTCACCGAGACCGATGTCACCATCAAAATGCCGGACGGCGAGTGCGACGCCGCTCTCTTCCATCCCACTGGTAACGGTGCCTGGCCCGCCGCCATTATCATCACCGATGCGCTCGGCCTGCGGCCGGCTTTCCGCGACATGGGCAAGCGCCTTGCCGCCGAGGGCTACACGGTACTGGTGCCCAATCCGTTCTATCGCACCCGCAAGGCACCGGTACTGCCGGGTCCGTTCGACTTCGCCAACGCCGACGACCGCGCCAAGCTGGTGCCGCTGATGTCGCCGTTGACCACAGAGGCGCGGGCGCGCGATGCCGCTGCCTACGTTGCCTGGCTTGATACGCAGCCGCAGGTGAATGCGAAGGCGCCCGTCGGCATCTCGGGCTACTGCATGGGCGGCTCGTATACGATGATCGCGGCGGCCAGCGTCCCAAACCGCATCGGCGCGGCTGGCTCGTTCCACGGCGCCAATCTGGTCACCGACAAGCCTGACAGCCCACATCTGCTCGCACCGAAAATTAAGGCGGCTTACCTGTTTGCCATCGCCGCCAACGACGACCAGCGCCAGCCGGAAGCCAAGGACAAGCTGCGCGAAGCTTTCGCCGGCGCGTCGCAGCCGGTGAAAGTTGAAGTCTACTCAACCTGCCAGCACGGTTGGTGTGTCAGCGACGGCAAAGTCTATAATCCGGCTGAGGCGGACCGCGCGTTCGGCGAACTGGTAGCCCTGTATAAAAAGGCCCTGGTCTGAGCGAAGCGGATGGTTGCCGGACCGGTGTTATTCCGGCCGGCCGGCTACCTCCGGCATATTCGCAATGCCTGTTCACGACCCGAAACCTGGGTCGTTCGAGTGTAGCGCGACCCCAATCTAGGACGCGTACTTGACGCTGCACCCGTAGGCTCGCGTTTCGGCCAGTGGCACTGGCTGGCCCTTCAACGCCGCCTGCAGGGCATTACGGAAATAGGGCGTTGCCTTCGGCACGTCCGCCTGGTTCGTGGAGGCAATGCTGTCGATGCCGCCCATGTAAACCAAGGTTCCATCCGCGGCGATGATGTACATGTGCGGCGTGGTCTTCGCGTGATACGCCTGTCCGATGCGCCCGGTCGGATCGAGAATGACCCCGCTTGGTGCTGCCTTGCGGCTTACCGTCAGGTCATTAGCCTTACCGGCATCGACATACCCGTCGTGACCGGGGGCTGAGGAGTTAACGGTCAGCCACACCACGCCCGCGCCGGTGGCCTCACGCTGCAACGACTGCATGTTTGCGGAATTGTAGTGCTTCTGGGTGAACGGGCAATCAGCATTGGTCCACTCCAGCACGACGATCTTGCCCTTGAGCCCGGCCAGGCTGCGGGGGGTCCCGTTGGTGTCCGTGACGCTAAAATCGGGCGCCGGTCTACCGACCACCGGGTCGGCCTTCGCCGGTGCCGTCAAGAGCAGGTCGGCCGTCACGAGTACCAGCATGGAAGCGGCAAGAACTGTCCGGCGCGCCAGAGGGCGGGACAGGCGGTTCACGCTCGTCATTCTCCATGGCTCCTTTCGTCCCCGCACAGGATAACGCCGCGGCACGATGGTGCAACCTCAACGGCGCCTTCATCACACGACCGCCGTCGCAGCCGACCGCGGTTTGCGCCGTGTGCCTGGTATTGATCCGTCACCCGGCCGCAACGCGATGCCCAAGCGCCATGACAATGGAGAGCAGGCGCCGTGCGGGCGCCTTTACCGGCAGCCCCGGAACTGTCAGATGATGCTACGAATTCCGTGTCAGCCGGCGGATCACGTAGTCGGTGTCCATGACGTCGCCGAAGATCGCGTAGAACGCTGTCAGAGATGCGTTGTGTTCCTCCATGCTCAACGCGGCGTTAGCGTCGCTGACCATGATCGTTTTGAAGTTGCTCATCATCGCATCGCGCGCCGAGGACTCGCAGCATACATTGGTAACCGTGCCGGTGATCAGCACCGTGTCGAAGCCACGGGCGCGCAGCCGGTAGGGCAGTTCGCAGGTGCCAGGCAGGAAAGCGCTGAAACGATATTTGCGGACAATTTCATCTTCCGGCCGCACATCCAGCTCCGGCCACAGCTCATGGCCCTTGCTGCCTTCGACCATGGCCATCAGCCGCCGGTCGCGGCTGCGTGGCGTCAGCATGTCCTGCACATGGCTCCATTCGCGCTGGCTGCGCTCATCGATCGTGTTCTTGATCCAGAACACGCCGCCGCCGCTGGCACGCACCGCCGCGGCCAGACGGTTCACGTTCGGCACGATGTCGCGCGCCATCGGGCAGACGGCGTGGCCGACCTCATCGTCCATGAACGCGTTCTGCAGGTCGACGACGATCAGTGCCGTGCGCTTCGGGTCGAAATCGTCATGAGGATGTTCGACGCCGCAACGGGCCAGCACGCGCTGCCGCACAGCGTCCGGCACATCGAACCAGGTCATGGCTGTCTCGGTCATCCGTCTGCCCCTCTGCTATGTTGCAGTGCACACGTTAACCAGTGGAGAGCGGCCTGTCGCTACGTATCGACAGGCGCCAGGGCAGAAACTAACGCGCTATACCACCTGTTCGGCGCGCAGCGTGGCGATCTCGGCTGCCGAATAGCCAGCCTCCATCAGCACCGCATCGGTGTGCTGACCCTTGGCCGGCGGCGGCGCGGTGACCTCCGGCCCATCGGCGCCGGCGGTGAAACCGCTCCCCGTCAGCGCGATCTCCCGGTCGATGCCGGATGCGCCGGGCAGGCGCGAGACGATGTTGCGGTGGGCAAGCTGCGGATGCTGCAACGCCTCCTGCAGTTCGAGGATCGGCGCGGCCGGCACGCCGGCGGCGGACAGGCGCTTTTCCCAGGTCGCGGCGTCGGCACTGCGAAACGCCTCGATCATTACCGTCCGCACCGCGCCAGCATTGGCGCGGCGGGCTTCGGTGTTGGCGAAACGGGGATCGGTCATCAGGTCTGGCCGCTCGATCGCGGTGCAGATGCCTTGCCATTGTTTCTCGGTCAGCGCGGCGATCAGGATTTCGCCGTGGCCGGCGGGGAAGGAATCGGCCGTCGGCACATAGGCCGGCGATCCGTTGCCCAACCGCTCCGGCGGCCGGCCGGTGTTGAGCCAGACATTGACCATTGGCGCCATCAGCGCCAGCGCCGTGTCGAACATGGCGACGTCGACATGCTGGCCCTCACCCGTCACCGACCGGCGGAACAGCGCCGACGCAATGGCGAACGACGCCATCATGGCCGTGGACAGGTCGACAATGGAACTGCCGACCCGCGTTGGTGGTCCGTCGCGCTGGCCGGTCACCGCCATCAGGCCGGAGACCGCCTGCAGCGCGCCATCATAAGCCGGCGCGGTTGAGAACGGCCCTTCCTGCCCATAGCCGGAGATTGAGCAGTAGATGATGTCGGGCTTGATCGCTCGCACGGCGTCGTAGCCGAAGCCGAGGCGCGCCAGTACGCCGGGGCGGAAATTCTGCACCACCACATCGGCGGTCGTGGCCAGCCTTCCCAGCACCTCAAGCGCCCTGGGGTGCTTCATGTCCAGCGTGATGGACCGCTTGTTGGCGTTCATCGAGAGGAAATACGGCGACATGCCGATCCGGCCGATGTCGTTGTCGGCCATGATGCCGCGTGCCTGGTCGCCGGTGGCGCGTTCCTCGATCTTGATGACGTCGGCGCCGAGCAGGGCAAGGTTCTGGGTGCAGGAGGGGCCGGCGAGGACCTGCGAGAAGTCGAGCACGCGGATGCCCGCGAAAGCCTTGGTCATGAGTATCCTGTCCGGTTTTACACTGGGGCCGGTCGCCGGGGCACGGCGTGGCTGTGCCCCGGCGATGCGCCGTTAGCCGCCGCGGACGTAGCGGCGCGTGAGCAGGCGGAGATGGTTGCGGAAATGCGGCCGCAGCTTGTCGGTCCAGGGTGAATTCGCCGCCTTTTTCCACGCTTCCCCGTTCGGAATATCAGCCGACTGCAGGTGATACAGCGCGAGATAGCGGTGTGTGCCGGTCATGTCGCGGAAGCGCCGCGCCGACAGCACGCCGGGAACGGCGGCCAGGGCCGGGATGTGCTCATGATCGTACCATTCGTTGAACTCGGCCTCATGCTCCGGCAGCACGTTCATGGCATTGACCAGCAGTCCGCCGGCGCCCTTCGGGCTGTCGGCGTCGCCGGGCAGGATCTGCTCGCCGTCGAAGCGCATCAGCCGCTGCGCCATCTTGCCGATGCGCTTTGACCAGACCGAGAGGTTTTCACCGGCGATTGCCTTGTAGGCGGGCGTCTGCAGCACCGAGAGGCTGTCGAGGTCGTAGCTGGCTACGGCCTGTTTCGGGTTGGAGGCATTGATCCAGCGCTCGCACAGCCCGAAGCCGGGCAGGCGGGCGCGTTCCGGCACGTGCTCCAGGTCATACCAGTCGTGGAACTCGTCCTCATGCGCATTGGCAATGTCGAAGGCTACCAGCAGAAGTCCCTTGGCCATTTGTTCACTCCCTATGACGATGCGTGCGGCCGACGTCTTCTCACCCACAGCGGCGGCTGATCGGACGCTAGAAGCTGATCTGGTCGAGTTCCTGCCCGGCATAATCGGGCGTGAACCACCAGACGCCAAGTGCCATGAAGGCCATGGCGACCGGGATCAGCAGGAACGCCGCAGCGAACGAACCGGTATATTGTTGCAGCCCGACCGCGACGAAGGGCCACAGCACGAAGCCGAACAGCCACGCGATCGACCAGGCAAACCCATTGCCGGCGCCACGGATGCGGGTCGGGAAGATCTCCGCCGTCAGCACCATCGACGGACCCCAGAAGCCGAGGAAGCCGATGCTCCATAGCAGGCCGTAGATCCATAGCTCCAGGTCGGTGGTGGCGAACACCCACAGCGTAATGAAGACCGAGCCCTGAGCCAGCATGATGTAGAAGGCCGGCCGCCGGCCCCATTTGTCGGCAATCCAGCCCGATGCCAGCAGGCCGAGGAAGCCGACCAGCCCCCAGGCGATGTAGAACTTGCCGTAGGTCGCGGTGGCCCAATGCCGCTCCTGTGCCAGATAAAGCGGCATCCAGCCGCCGACCGTGCCGTAGATCGTGGTCGAGCAGCAGGCGATGAACGTTGCGATGGCCGTGTTCTTGCGCATGTCCGGCAGGAAAAGCTGCGTGATCTGCCGGTTCTTCGTCTTTGCCACCCACTCGCGATCCGCCTGTGACAACATCTGGCCACGCGCCTGCGCGTCGGCGATGCGGCGCTTGCGGTCCTGCAACCGGACCCAGTAGGGCGACTCAGGACATTTCGCCCGCACATAGACGCCGATCACCGCCACGACGGCGGGCACGGCGACGGCGATGCGCCAGCCGTAGACGGCGATGATCCAGGTCGCGATCACCCCTGCCAGCGCTGCGCCGAAGCACCAGGTGCCGCGGTTGATGCCGATCACCCGCCCGCGCAGGCGAGCCGGCCAGGTTTCGGCCACCAGCATCGAGCCAAGCGACCACTCCCCGTTCAATGCAAAGTTGGTGGCCGACCGCAACGCAACGAACCAGGCCCACGAGGTGCACAGCGCAACGATCGGCATCAACAGCGAGAACATGGCAATGTTGATCGCCAGCAACGTGCGGCGGCCGTAGCGGTCGGCAAGCCACGGCCACACGTACATGCCGGCAATGCCGATCAGCAGAGCGATCTGCAGGCCGGAGCGGTATTCCGGCACAGTCAGGCCGAAATCCTTGATGATCAGCGGCGAGGCCAGGGCGAAGATGACACCGTCCATGCCGTCGAAGCCCCAGCCGAGACCGTTGGCGACGGCAATATGCCAGTGGGTGCGGGTGACTGTCTCGCCCTGCGACACATCGCGGAACGCGGCGGAGCGGCGATATTGTTCCTCTAGCGGGCCGATCTGGCCGTCGTCGGCGATAGCGTCCATGCGCGGCGTTTCCCCTTGTTTGACAAAGAGTAGGCACCGTGTCGGCACATTCGTCCAGAGGGGGACGTGCCAGAAGAGAACATACCGGACGCCAAAGGCGCTGACATGCGGTCGACGCGCGGTGTTTCGTCTTCGGGATGGTCCGCCAACGTGCGGGCGACCGGTAGCGGCCTGCCACACCAGGCGGCCGGACCTGGCCAGAAGTGCGCGGGCTCTCCCTGTACACTTGCGCTATTGGCAGAGGGCGGCAGTTTTGACCGGCGGGTCCGTTCCGCGCAGTCTCGACCGGATCCGCCACGGTCGGAGGGATCAACGGGGAGGAAGCAACAATGCAGCAGAGTCTGGACGGCGTTCGTGTGCTGGAACTGGCCCGCTACCAGGCGGGGCCTCGCGCCGGCATGATCCTGTCCGACCTTGGCGCCGAGGTCATCAAGATCGAGCGGCCTGGCGGCGAGGAGACACGAAAGAACCCGCCGATGGTGCGCGGGCAGAGCATCTACTTCACCGTCTACAATCGGGGCAAGAAAAGCATCTGCCTGGACTTGCGCTCCGCTGAGGGGAAGAACGTGTTCGCCGATCTGGTGCGCCGGTCGGACGTTGTGCTGGAGAATTTCCGTCCCGGCACGATGGCGGCAATGGGTTTCGACTATGCGGCGCTGAAGGCGCTGAATACCGGGATCATCTTGGCCTCGGTGTCCGGCTTCGGCCAGTACGGCCCCTACACGGAACGACCCGCCTTCGATCCGCTCGGCCAGGCCATGAGCGGGCTGATGGACCTCACCGGCAAGCCGGTCGGTCAGCCTCTGGGCGTCGCGTCATCCGTGGTCGATCGCTACACAGCACTGCACGCGACGATCGGCATCCTTGCCGCGCTACGGCACCGGGAACGCACCGGTGAAGGGCAGATGATCGATGTCTGCCTGATGGATTCGGCGCTGACGATGGTTGAGATCCCGGCTTCCTATTACCTGTCCACCGGTGAGGAGGGTGGTGAAGCAGGTCGCCCGCCCTTCAAGGCTCTGGACGGGTACGTGGTGATCTCCGCCGTCGGGCGGGAGATGGCATCGCGCTTGATGACGCTGGTGACCGGCAGCAGCGCCGGCGCCGGGCCGATTGCCGCCGGCACCGGTGATGCGCGCCGGGCGGCACTGGAGGCATGGTGCGCGACCCGAACGGTGGATGAGATTGTTTCGGCTTTGCTGGAGCTTGGCGTGCCCGTGGCGCCGGTGCGCTCCATTCCGCAGGTAGTGCAGGACCCGCATGTGTGGGAACGGGAGATGCTGGTGAAGATCGAGGATCCGCTTGCCGGCGAGATCTATGCGCCGGGCGTGACGATCAAGATGACGCAGACACCGGGCCGGGTTGGGCCGGTGCCGACGCCGGGCCAGCATACTGACGCGGTGCTGCGGGAGGTACTGGGGATAGATGCCGAACGGCTGCGCGCGCTGCGGGAGGCGAAGGCCATTGCCTAACCGGTGCGCAATCCGGCGGTCGATGCAGCACCGGCGGGTTGTGACATTCACCTTGCCTGCTGCCCTAGGCGCAGGATCAAGTAATAGCTGAATGTCGATGGGCATGTCTCCTGCCGCTGGAACTAGCCGCCTGGGGGTCGAAGCCGCCGGGCGGAATTCTTCGGGCCGCTGCTTGAGGAGCGGCGCAGGAGGCAGTTTTGGCCGCGCTCCGGCGACGTGGCCGCTTGTTACGACGTCCGCTCGAGAATGGACAGTCCCCGGTTCCGGTCGATCAGGTAAATCAGCCCCCGGTGATCGACATAGACGTCGTTGCTGCACACGCGCTGCGCTCCTGGCGGTACGTCCGGCATCCACCATGCCGCCTGCTTCATTGCCAGCGGATTGGCGATGTCGATCACCCGCAATCCATTGGCGAACCAGGCTGCCGGCACCTCATTGCCGATGATCGTCTCCACCGTCTGGTGGCACGCCGTCATCAACGGCGTGGTCACGCCGACCAGTTCCGGCAACTGAAAGCAGCCGACGGGGATCGGGTTCGTCTCGTCGGTGATGTTCACCATCCACACGGCGGCCGGGAGTTCGGGTGACAGCGCGGGATCAAGCGGTTGCACATGCTCGTCCGCCACCAGCATCCACCGATGCCCGGCGATCGGCGTGTCGATCGGCACCAGCGAGTGGGTTGGCCAGCCGAAGGGCGGACTCCAGTCAAGCTGCGACACCAGTTTCGGCTTCGACATATCGCTGATGTCGAGGATGACGCCGCCGCCGTACCAGTATGAGACATACAGCCGGTCGCCGCGCCGGATCGGATGGTGGCAGCGGTGGCCACGGCCTTTCCAGCTCGGCGTCTCGCCGCCGGCAGTCCACTGGCCTTGCATCCACCAGCGGCCGACCTCCTGTGGCTTCACCGGGTCCTGCAGGTCGAGGATCATGACGATGGTGCCGATATAGCCCTCCACCTCTGCGGCGATATAGGCGTAGCGGCCATCGAAGGTGAAACGATGCACCCCCATGCCGTCGCAGCGCCAATGCGCGATGTCGCGTGGGCTGTCCGGCCTGCTGACGTCGAAGATGCGCAGGCCGACGAAATCGTCCGCCGGCTTCTCGCCGCGCGCGCGTTCACGGTTGCATAGCATCAGGTTGTTCGCCACCCGCACCTTGTGTGAGTGCAAGCCCGGCGGAATGTCCGTTGTCCAGACGACGCGCGGCCGAGCCGGATCGGCGAT